>CAYSHP010000018.1:0-36420 GCA_964430875.1 uncultured Halanaerobiales bacterium | reverse complement strand
AGCATACAGGGTAACCTGTAGCCCCTATTGTTTTTACAGTAGGGATAGGGTTTTTTAGTCAACTGCCCTTCAACTGGCTCTTTCTTGAATCAACCACTTGTGAGATAGAGCCGGTGTAAATCTTGTTAAAAACTGTACTGAGTGCAGTCTTTTATTTAACAAGCTCCTTTTTAATCTTGTTTATGATTAGGTGGGAGAAGTTGACTCTTTTGATATAAAATAGCATTAAAATTGCATACATCTTGGCATTTAAAACAATATAGACATTCCGTATTTTCAATACTCTGTTCCTCTTTAGTTATTGTAATAATATTATTAGGACAATTTTCAGCACATAAACCACAATTTTTACATTTGTTTTCATCAATTTTTACCTTTTTAATATTAGCTTTATTTGTCATATTTAATAAAGCTCCATAAGGACATAGATATTTATGCCAGAGTTCTTCATCAAAAATCAATGATATTAAAAAGGCTATTCCTAAGATATATAATATTATATTAAGTTGTAGGTTATTTCTTCTCGTTATAACCATGGTAAGTATCATTACAAACAATAATATCCATCTTAACCACCTTTTTTTAAATACTGACGGAGTTTTAAAAGTTTTTATACCTAATTTATTATAAAACCAATTCTTGATTTTCATTACATTATTTATAGGACAGATCCAACCACAATAAAATCTCCCCCATATTAAAGAAATTAAGAGTCCTATCCCAAAAATTATTATCCATAGTTGAGCTTTTCCCTTTGCAACGAGTATAAAAAATATTATTAAAAATATTGTCTGTACTAAATTTCTTATAAATGATTTATCTTCAAATAACTTAATTTTAATCTCCCCCTTTCTTTTAAAATAAATCTTGGTTTTGCATTAGATGGATAGGTTTACTTGTATCTTTTAAAACTAGATTTAAATAAATAAGACATAGGCAACTTTTTTTAGTTGCCTATGTTTATCATGACTTTAAAATAGATACTCTGTTTGGACATAAAATACATCTGATCTAAATGTTTCAGCTTCTAACTTTAAATTTGCACCCAATTTAAAGTTTGTAAAATCGTTATAATCATAACTAAGGGTTGGTTTGAACATTAATAATTTCTTATTAACATTATAATGGAAGTTCATTTCTGTATTTAATTTAGATCTAAAAAAGTCTCTTTTTATCAAGAAAGTAATTGTATTTTGATGTTCATCTTGTATTATATCTTTTTTATAATCTAATATTTTTTCCTGCATAAACTGCATGCTAAATAGATAGTCCTCAAAGTTATAATCAAAACCGAATAACCATTTTATTTCATTTTTTTCAATTACTCCTTCTGGGTAGTCTTGTAAATGAAGTAAAGGATTAGAAAGATTAAAATATTTACCATTAATATATGCACCTTCACCCCTCATGACCACCGGACCCTTCATAGTACTTATACTACCACCGAAAGTATATAAACGGTGGTGTTGAGGGATAACTGCTTTTCTTTGAAAGTCCTTATGAAGGGTCGGTTGGTCATCCCAACTATAACCGGCCATAATTTCATAATCATATTTCTGTCCAATCGAAGAATATCTTAGAAATAGTTCGCTATTTTTAAATTTATCTTCTATTTCTTTTGCACTGCTATCTTTTTTAAAATCTTGTGGTAACTTACCTAATAATAACTCTTTATTTAATTTTGCTGATTTAAATTCTGGAACCCATACTATCTCAAATGTATCGTTTTTAGGATATAGATTGGCTTTGATTGCATCTATACTTTGAAATTGATCTTCATATTCTACCATGGGGTGAACATTATAATCTCTTGGGTTTACAATATTGGTAACCACTATTCCATCACTTTTACCCCATGTCATTTTTTGTTTGCCCATTCTTAAGTCAAAATTATTAAAATATAAATCTAAATATGCTTCATTTAACCGAATATCTTCTGTTTTATTTTCTAAATTATATTCAAATATAGGATTAGCAATAATTTTTCCAAAGATTTTTTCTGTATTAACCCTATTTTCATAATCTAATTCATAAATCAATTTGGAATTAAAAGTTTCCCCATTTTCCAAGTCATATTCATATCTACTTGTTAAAGAGTTTGATACATAAGCTGCTTTTGTATGGTTATTTAGTGAATATCCTAAAAATAACATCATAAATATCATACCTATAATGAGATATCTATTTTTTTTAAATTTCATTATCTACACCTCCAAATAAGAGCAATTTAATTAAATCCCTATTTTCATGCTTCTTTCTGTAAATCTATCTTCAGATATTTCCGTATTGTAATGGACATCTGTGAGTTTCAAAATTGTTTTATGTTCTTTTTGTATATTTTTCATCTCACTATGAGTAATAGTTACAATACCGTTAATAACTTGATAGTCTTTTACTGTTAATACCTTTAATAAATTACCATCAGAATCATAAAATTCTTTTTTTAGACCTATCCAGTTTTCTTTACTTACCCAAGTTATTGTTTTTGAATACATATAATCTTCTTCTTTTGGGCTGTTTTCAACTACATAACATTCTTCACCATTAATCTTGTCACTTTTGATTAAATTATGAGTATCTTCTTCTAAACTTCTTTCTCCAAGATCATCATAGGTAAAATCTGACCCCATAAAGTAATCACTTTTATTCTCAGCTGAAATTCTTTTTATTTTACCTAAGGCGGGGAGATAAATCCACTGGCTATCCTCTCTATTATCTTCATAAGTCCAATTCATAAAGGACGTTCCTCGCACATCTTGAGGAGAGATAAAAAACATAATCTTTTTTTCTGAAGAACCAAAATCCCTTTGGAATTGTTTTAATTCTCTTACCCTTTTATCTCCTCTATTATTGATTAAGATCATTTCCATATTGGCTTTCCGGTCCTGACCTGTATTTCTATCATAAACTTTTTTCATAATTTCTCTGCCTGTTAATTCACTTGCACTGATATAAGTTGAAAGATTAAACACTGATAAAATCAATATCAATAAAATTATTAATAGACGATTTTTTCTCATTTTATTTCCTCCTTTTTTTCTACCCGTTATTATTTTTTCTTAAAGATGAAATTTGGTCTGTACCTATCTATTAAAGACACTACTAAAGTTAATGTTAAAACAAAGCTACTGAAAAGTGATAATGAAACCAAATATCCCAATTCTCTATTTGGTGGGAAATTTGAAAAATGTAAAACCAAAAATCCGATGATTACGACAAGTGCATTGAAAATTATTGCTTTTCCTGAACTTTTCATAGTTTTTTCTGCAGCTATTTTAGGAGCAATATTTTGATTGCCATATTTTTTATATTTAGATAACAAGTGAATTGAATAATCTATACCCATTCCTACTGCAATACTTGAAATTAAAGCTGTCGTGGTATTTAAAGCAATATTTAAATAACCCATTATTCCGAAAGTTAACATCGCCGTAATTATTATAGGTAAACTTCCAAATAGCCCTGCAATAAAACTTTTAAAAAGAATTGCAAGCAGGATAATGACTAGAATTATTGAAAGAACCAAGCTTTTTATCTGTCCTTCAAAAATTAAATTAGCAAATACGCGATTAGTATAAGCAGAACCAGCAAAATCTATTTCAAGCTCAGATAAACTTGAATTTTTTTGATAATTTTCTATTTTATCAATAACTGATGATATTAATCTTGCATCATCATTTTTTAAATTCACTTGTAAGTTGACCCTTCTATAATCATAATCTACAACTCTATTAAGATTATCCGGATCTCCGGACATTGAATATAACAAAAGATATTGGGCTACTAATTCTCTTGAATCTGGAACTTTATTATACTTTTCTTGATCTTCATTCATAACTTTATTTATACGTCTTAAAAAATCAGTCAATGCCAAACTATCCCCTACTTCTGGTATTTTCTCTAATTCTTTTTGTAACTGCCAGATATCTTTTAAATAAGTAGGATTTTTTAAAGCATCATTATTTTCTGATTTGATTATGACATTTAAATTAGTTGTACCACCAAAGTGTTCATTTATAAAGTTATTTGCTATCTTAATTTCTTCATCTTTTTGAAACTTACTTAGAAAACTTGAATTTATCCAGAGACTTTGGGCACCAATAGCTCCAGCCACTAAAATTATTAAAGCTAAAACTATAATCATTTTTTGCTTTGCTAACACAGTATCAGCAATAGAGGTGAGCAGTTTATCCATTTTCTGTGTGTTCTTACCATTGGATTTTCTGAATTTAGGAATATTAAAAATCATTAACCCGGCTGGTATAAATATCAAAGAAAAGACCATAGCCGATATTACACCAAAAGCTGTAAATAAGCCGAAATACTTTACTGCATATACATCAGAGGTCAAAAGAGAAATAAATCCAACTGCAGTAGTGATAGAAGTCATAACAACTGGTTTCCACATATTATCGACCATATCTGTTATAGCTTCTTTTTGAGTAATAGTAGAATTATTTTTTATATTATCTTTTAAATGAATTAATAGATGTATACCATCAGCTACTCCTAGTGCAATTAACATAACAGGAATCATTGTTGAAACTGCATATATAGGTATATTAAAAAATGACATCAAACCAAAGGCCCATATAGTACTGAATAAAACTACTCCTAATGTTAGTAAAGTACTTTTAAAACTTCTGAAAGTAAACAATAATACTATAGAAATCACTAATATAACTAAAGGTATCATAACTCTCATATCCTGAGGCATTAATGTTGCCAAGGTTCCTTCTACAATTGGTTGACCAGCGATATAGACCTTACCTGGACCTTCTATACTCTCCACTAAATTTTGTATCTTTTCATATAGCTTTATTCTATCTGCTCCACCTTTGGCGATTTCGGCCCCAATTAAAGCAACATTATTATTTTCAGACACTAAACGTCCTGAAACCATATTATTATCTTGTACTTGCTTTTTAAGTCTATCAAATCTAGGTTGACTTTCTGGCACATCATTAAAGAAAGGTTTTATCTCTAATCCCATTTCTGAGCCCTCAATATTATCAACATTAGTCAAACTTCTTATCTCATCTTCATTAATTTCCTCTAAACCAGCCAACTTATTTTCCATTTCTTTAATTTGTTTTAAAGTTTCTTTATTATAAATACTATTTGAATTTTCTATAGCTATCACTACAGAATCATTTATATCAAATATATCTTCATATTGATCGCTTTTTACAAAAGCAGGATGAGAATCGGGCATATATTCTTCTAAGTTAGTTTCAATGCGAGCTTTATCATATATTTGATAGGCAAAAAAGGCTGTGATGGCCATCAGAATCAATAAGGTGATTATAGGTTTTTTTAATACAAATTTATTGATTTTAAGCATGTCTTTTACTCCTTTTTGATTTAATATTATGCTTATAAACTACATTAAATGAATGAACAATCATTCATTTAATGTCAAAAAATTATTACAGCCCATTTTCCAAGAATAATTTTACTACTTTTTCTGCATTATCTAAGGTTTCAAGGTTGTTGTTTCTTAATGATTTTTCCACAATTCCTTGTAACCCACCAAAGATAAAGTTAGCAGCTACAGCAGTATCTTCACATTGGATTTCTCCCTTTTTAACTGCCTTTTTAAGCATATCCTCTAATAAAGAAGGCAGTTTATTTAAATAGTTTAATATTGAAGAAAATTCACTATTTTTAGGAAATTCTTTCTCCCTAACTAATATTTGGGCTGTATCTAAATTTTCTTTTACTTCTTTAAAATGATCTTCTACAAACAAAGATAATTTTTTATAGACATCATAATCCTTATTTTCCATCTTTTTTAAATAATTAATTCTCTTTTCAAATTCTACTTTGAAAATATATTCTAATATTTCATTTTTAGAATTAAAGTAATTATAGATCGTACCTACTGCAACCCCAGCCTCTTCTGCTATTTTGGAGGTCTTTGTATTATAAAAACCCTCTCTAGATATTACTTTTACAGCAGCTTCTCTAATTAAATCTTTTTTATCTTGAGACATAATAATTGTCCTTTCTGAATCATGATTCAATGTTCATTTTAACAAAATATATTTATTATGTCAAATAGTTGTTTATAAATATTGCCAGGGATTAGTTACTATCTCAGACATTACTAATTCTACTTGCATATTATTTTTTTCAATCTTATCTTGTAAATACTTAAAAATCATTTCTTTAAAAATAACTTCAGTTTCAAAATGACCAGCATCTATTAAATTTATTTTTAATTCTTCTGCTAATTGAGCTTCATGATATTTAACATCACCAGTTATATATAAATCAGCCCCTTTTGAACTCGCTAAACTTATAAAATCCGCACCGGCTCCACTACACAATGCTACTTTTTTGATTTTATCCTTTAAATTACCTCTTACCTTTAATTTGTCAATATTTAAAGTGGTTTTTATTCTCTCAGAATAGGCTTTAAGCGAAATAGAATCTTTTAGATACCCTACTCTTCCTATGCCATCATAATCGGACTGTAAGGGCATCTCATAGACATCATAGGCTACTTCTTCATAGGGATGTGTTTTTAACATAGCTTTTATCACATTATTTACTTTATTTTGAGGTACAATAGTTTCAATCTTCATTTCATCTACTTTTTTAATTTCTCCTTTTTTACCTAAATGCGGATTTGAATTTTCTCCTGGCAAAAAGGTTCCTACCCCTTCAGATGAAAAAGATGTCTTACTATAATTACCGATCTGACCGGCACCTTTTTTAAACATTGCTTCCTTGATTACTTCAGCATTTTCTTTAGGTACATATACTGCTAGTTTATAATGTTTTTTCTCATTTTCTTTAGATAAAACTTCTGTATCTATAATCCCTAACTTGTCTGCCAAATAATCATTTAATCCTTTCTTTGCGATATCCATATTAGTATGAGCTGAATAAATAGCTATATCATTTTTTATAGCCTTCATCAAAATCCGACCTTTAGCAGTCTGGTTGTGAATATTATCTATACCATTAAATAATAAAGGGTGGTGGGTAATTATTAAATCAGTTTCTTTATTTACAGCTTCTTCTATAACCTCTTCATTAATATCTAAAGCCACTAATATTTTATTAATTTCACTGTTATAATCTCCTACCTGTAAACCCACATTATCCCAATCCATTGCTTCACTATGGGGAGCTTTTTGAGCCATTAAAGATATGATTTGTTGTAAATTACTCATTTGTAACACCTCATATTTTTTTATTTTTAAATATTAAAAAAACCTTGTCCTATCTAAAGAACAAGGTTAATTACTTTGGTGGGCCTACTAGGATTCGAACCTAGGACTAACCGGTTATGAGCCGGTTGCTCTGACCAGCTGAGCTATAGGCCCTTTGATATTAAGTTTCATGCTCATTTCTTAACACAAAAGTAATTATATGATAGAAAACTTTGCAGGTCAAAGTCTCATAAACCCTTTTATTATGATTTTAATATAATTATCTCATAATTACTTCTCTATAATCATTTATACTCTTAAATGCTAATTAACTCAAATAGTCTTTAAGTTTTTTACTTCTACTTGGGTGTCTTAGCTTTCTTAATGCCTTAGCTTCTATCTGTCTAATTCTTTCTCTTGTTACCCCAAACTCTTTGCCAACTTCTTCTAAAGTTCTAGGTCTGCCATCTTCAATACCAAATCTTAGTTCTAATACTCTTTTTTCCCTATCGGTTAATGTATCTAATACATTGTCTAACTGATCTCTAAGCAGCATATATGAAGCGGCAGAAGCAGGAGCAGGTGCATCTTCATCTTCAATAAAATCACCTAGGTGACTGTCCTCTTCTTCTCCAATGGGAGTTTCTAATGAAACAGGTTCCTGAGCAATCTTTTTAATCTCTCTTACTTTATCAGCACTCATATCCATCTCTTCTCCAATTTCTTCAGGAGTAGGTTCTCTACCTTTTTCCTGTAATAATTGGCGTGACACGCGAATCAATTTATTTATAGTTTCTACCATATGGACTGGTATTCTAATAGTTCTAGCTTGATCAGCAATAGAACGGGTAATAGCCTGCCTAATCCACCAAGTAGCATAAGTACTAAACTTATAACCTTTAGTATAATCAAATTTTTCTACGGCCTTCATTAGACCCATATTACCTTCCTGAATAAGGTCTAAAAATAACATACCTCGTCCTACATATTTTTTAGCAATACTAACCACCAATCTGAGGTTAGCTTCCACTAATTGTCTTTTAGCTTCCATATCACCTTGCTCCATGCGTTTGGCAAGATCCACCTCTTCTTCAGCAGTTAACAAGTCCACCTTACCAATTTCTTTTAAATACATGCGCACAGGATCATCTATACCTACACCCTGAGGTATACTCAAATCTAATTCAGATTCTTCATCATCGCTATCATCATTATCGTTATCTACACCTTCTTCAATGATATCTATATCCATTTCAGCAAATATATCATAGATCTCTTCAATCTCTTCAGAATCTAAATCTATATCTTCTAATGAATCCATAATTTCTTCATAAGTTAATTCGCCTTCTTTTTTGCCTTGCTTTATTAATTTTTTGACCTGTTTCATATTTTCTGGTTTAACATCTTCACTAGCCATATATATTACCTCCTTTCCTAAATCTTGATTATCTCATGATAATCACGCAAAAGATTATCTAATTTACTTTTCTTCAATTCAACATTTTGCAATTTATGATAAAGATCATTTTTGGCTCTTTTCTTATACTCATCTTTCATAAGTTCAATTAAAGCTTTAAACTTTTCTTCACTAACTTCCTGTCTTTCTTTTACTGTTAATATCATAAAGTAATCAGCAAGTTCTTGATCTTCAATTTCATGTTCAATGTTCATTTTTAAAATATTAAACCCTTTTTCCAAAATCAAATTAAAAGCTTTCCGGTATATTCCCTTAAAATAATTAGACCTGATTTCATTTTTGGCTTTTTCAATACGATCAGGATTATCAATTAAGGTCTTTAATAATAGATCTTGGTGATTTAATTTTTTTAATTCTTTTTTGGAGTCCTTTTCTTTTATTCTATTCTTATCGTCGTTTTCCTGCTTATTTTTTTGATTAAAAGAATCTAATGCTTCTTTCATAGCATTTTTATCTATATTTAATATATCAGCAGTTTTGTTCAAGTAGACATCTTGCTCGATTGGATCATCAATTTCTGAAAGCACCTTAAGTACTTTCTTTGATCGGTTAATTCGCTGATTTATATTATAATTTTCTTTTTCATTAATAATCATTCTTATTTTAAACTCTATTAAATTATAGGATGATTGCATTAATTTTTCAAACGCTTCTAAACCCTTTTCTTTTATATAATCATCTGGGTCAGCTTTTTCAGGTAATTCTATAACTCTCACAGTTAAATCTTCTTTTTTAAATATATCTAAACCTTTTAATGTAGCTTGTTCACCTGCAAAATCAGGATCAAAAGCAATATAAACTGTATCTACATATCTCTTTAATATTTTAGCCTGTTCAGAAGTTAAAGCAGTACCTAAAGAAGCTACTGCATTATTGAGACCATATTTATGAGCTGTAATCACATCTGTATAACCTTCCATTATCACTGCACTATTTCTCTCTCTAAAACCTTTTTTTGCCCAATTTATTCCATATAAGTTTTTGCTTTTATGAAATATCAAAGTCTCAGGAGAATTATAATATTTGGGAGAATTACTATCTTCATCATTTAATCTTCTACCACCAAATGCAATTACTTCTCCCTGAGAATTAAAAATAGGAAACATGATTCTATCTCTAAATTTATCATAATAATTTCCATTTTTATGACCAATCAAACCTGATTCTTTTAAAGTTTGGTCTTCATAATCTCTTTTGCTTAAAAAATTATATAAACTATGCCAACTATCAGGTGCATAACCCAAATAATATCTTTCTATGTCTTTTTCAGTATAACCCCTTTTGGAAAGATATTTGAAAGCTTCATTTCCAATTTGCTTATTTAATAATAAGTAATTAAAAAATTTGGCTGCCAGTTGATGTACTTGAAAAATTTTTTCCCTTTTTTTATTATACTCTTTTGAATACCCTTTTTGGGAGGGGATTTCCATATTAGCCTTTTTTGCTAATAGTTTTAGGCTTTCATAAAATGTAATATTTTCAATTTCCATTATAAAATTAAAAATATCTCCACCTTTTCCACAACCAAAACAATAATAAAACTGATTATCGGGATTAACAGTAAAAGATGGAGTTTTTTCCTGATGAAAAGGACAAAGTCCTTGATAGTTCTTTCCAGTTTTATTTAAATTAACGTACTCAGATACCACCTCGACAATATCTAATCTATCTTTGACCTTATCACTAAAATTACTATTTTTATTACTCATAATAATCATTCCTGATATATATAATATTCTTTATTACTAATTAAAATCCTTCATATTTTATTTTGGCACATAATGATTTATTCAGGAGTAAAACTTAAATTCCTGCTTTAAAAATTATTTTATTTTACAAACCATGGTTCTGGAATATAAATATCTTTACCTACTTTAATTGCATAACGATCAGACATGCCTGCAATGTAATCAATAATAATCTGTTCCTTGCTAAAATCACCAATTCTATTTTTAAACTCATCTGGTATTTTAGCAGGATTTTCCATGTAATATTTATACAAAAGTTTCACTAATCTTTTAGCCTTACCTTCTTCAATTTTGGCAAGTGAACCAAAATATATATTATCGAAGAGAAATTTTCTCAACTTTTGAGTGGCTTCATAAATTTGAGGACTTCTTATAATTTTGTTTTTACCTCTACTTTCGTTAATCATATCAGAAACCATAGTATCAATGCGTTGAGAGTGTGTTTTGCCTAATATATCTAGAGCATTTTGGGGAAGATCACTCAATTTAATCAAACCTGCTCTTAAAGCATCATCAATATCATGATTTATATAGGCTATCCTATCAGCAATTCTTACAATAGCGCCTTCTAAAGTTAAGGGCTCATTATCACCGGTATGGCTTATAATTCCATCTCTAACTTCTTTGGTTAAATTTAAACCGGGCATCTCTTTTTTTCTCTTTTCTAAAATTTCAACAACTCTTAAGCTTTGCTTATTATGTGAAAAATCTATATTAGATACTTCATTAATAGCTTCTTCACCAGCATGTCCAAAGGGGGTATGACCTAAATCATGACCTAAAGCAATAGCCTCTGTTAAATCCTCATTTAGTCTTAAGCTTCTTGCTACAGTCCGGGCAATTTGCGATACCTCTAATGTATGAGTTAACCTGGTGCGATAATGATCACCTTCAGGAGCTATAAAAACCTGAGTTTTATGCTTCAATCTTCTAAAGGCTTTGGAATGGATAATTCTATCTCTGTCCCTTTGAAAACAAGTTCTTACCTCACATTTTTCTTCCTCATACTCTCTACCTTCACTTTCTCGGCTAAAGGTAGCATATTGAGAAAGTTCTCTAAATTCTTTTTCCTCAGTATATTCTCTCATAAAAATTTCCCCTTATTTAAAAATTAAAGAAAGAAGAACCCATACTTAAAAGCATGGATTCTTCCTCTTAATCCAAGTATTTTATATTATCAAATACTTAATTTATTGTTGGTCTTCTATCTGAGCTTGAGCAGCAGCTAATCTAGCAATTGGTACTCTAAATGGAGAACAAGATACATAGTTTAGTCCAGCTCTGTGACAGAATTTAACAGAACTAGGTTCCCCACCGTGCTCACCACAGATACCTACTTTTAAGTTTTCTCTAGTCTGGCGACCTTTTTCAACACCAATCTTCATTAGTTCGCCAACTCCATCCTGGTCAAGAACCTGGAATGGATTATTTTCAAAGACATTATCTTCGATATATTTTGCAAGGAATTTACCTTCAGCATCATCCCGGCTAAATCCATAAGTGGTTTGTGTTAAGTCATTAGTACCAAAGGAGAAGAATTCTGCTTCTTCTGCTATCTTATCAGCAGTTAAACAAGCTCTTGGCAACTCAATCATAGTACCTATTGTATAATCAAGTTCGACTCCCATTTCCTCAAGTACTTCTTCTGCAGCTTCTAAAGTTACCTTTTTAGTAATTTCTAATTCACTAATGTCAGAAACAAGTGGAATCATTACTTCAGGAGTAACTTCTTTACCTTCATCTTTCAATTCTCCAGCTGCTTCAAAGATCGCTCTTACTTGCATAGCATAAATTTCTGGATAACTAATACCTAATCTACAACCACGATGTCCAAGCATTGGATTCATTTCCTCTAATCTTTCCATTGCTTTTAGCATCTTTTCTTTTTCTTCTAATTTTTCAGGGGCATCACCTGTCATTCTTAATTCAGTAACATCTATCAATAATTCATCATGATCTGGTAAAAATTCATGAAGTGGTGGATCTAATAATCTGATAGTAACAGGTCTTGCTCCCATTGCTTCAAAGATTCCTTTGAAGTCTTCTTTCTGCATAGGTTGAAGCTTATCTAAAGCTTCTTTTCTAGTTTCTTTATCTTGAGCTAAAATCATATCTTGTACTATAGGTAAACGTTCATCTCCAAAGAACATATGCTCTGTTCTTGTTAAACCGATTCCTTCAGCTCCGTATTCAACTGCTTTAGCAGCATCTTCAGGGGTATCGGCATTGGTTCTAACACCAATTTTTCTAAATTCATCTGCCCAACTCATTATTTTTTCAAAGTTTTTATCCATTTCAGGATCAATGGTTGGAGCTATTCCATAGTATACTTCACCATTTCCACCATCTATAGTAATATTTTCACCTTTTTCAATGGTTCTACCATCTACAGTAAATTCTTCTTTTTCATAATCTACATTAATGGCTTCACAACCAGCTACAGCCGGTTTGCCCATACCGCGTGCAACAACAGCAGCATGACTTGTCATACCACCACGTGAGGTTAAAACACCTTGTGCAGCAGCCATACCATGAATATCTTCAGGTGAGGTTTCAGTTCTTACTAAGACAACTTTTTCACCGGCATCTCCTCTTTCAGCCGCTTCATCTGAATCAAAAATAACTTCTCCAGAAGCAGCACCAGGGGATGCATCTAAACCAGTTGCTAATAGGTCAACATCAGCATCAGGATCTATTCTCTTATGAAGTAATTGGTCAAGCTTTTTAGGTTCAATTCTCTGCACAGCAGTTTCTTTATCAATTAAACCTTCATCAACCATATCTACAGCAATCTTGATTGCAGCTTTAGCTGTTCTTTTACCAGTTCTAGTTTGTAGCATATATAATTCGCCCTGTTGAATTGTAAACTCAACATCTTGAACATCTTTGTAATGCTGTTCTAATTTTTCAAAGATTTCAACTAACTGCTCATAAGCGTGAGGCATATCGTTCTTTAATTCCTGAATATCTTTGGGAGTACGGACACCAGATACAACATCTTCACCCTGAGCATTTTTTAGATATTCGCCGTAATATTTCTTTTCACCGGTGGAAGGGTTACGTGTAAAGGCAACACCTGTACCACAGTTTTCTCCCATATTACCATAAACCATTGTTTGTACATTAACAGCAGTACCCCAGTGATGTGGAATATCATTAATATTCCTATAGCTAATAGCTCTTTCGTTATTCCAAGAACCAAATACAGCTGTAATAGCTTTCCAGAGCTGTTCTTTAGGATCTTCTGGGAAGTCTACCCCGGTTTCTTCTTTAATATGAGATTTAAATTCTTTTACTAATTCCTTTAAAGCATCTACTCCTAAATCAGTATCTACATCAGCATCATATTCTTCTTTTTTCTCCTCAATAATTTCTTCGAAGTCACTACCATCCATACCTAAGACTACATTACCATACATTTGCACAAATCTACGATAAGAATCATAAGCAAACCTTTCATTACCAGTTTGTTTAGCTAATCCTTTAACTGTAGTATCATTAAGTCCTAGGTTTAAAACTGTATCCATCATACCAGGCATCGATTCACGCGCGCCAGATCTAACAGAAACTAATAGCGGATCTTCCGGATCACCGAATTCTTTACCCATTAAATTTTCAAGTCTATCTAGATTTTCTTCAACTTCTTCATCAAGACCTTCTGGATAATTTTCATCATTTTCATAGTATAAAGTACATACTTCAGTAGTTATAGTAAATCCTGGGGGAACATTAATCCCTAAGTTTGTCATTTCGGCGAGATTAGCACCTTTACCACCTAATAAGTTTTTAAGGCCAGTTCTACCGTCAGCTTCTCCACCGCCGAAAAAATATACATATTTAGTTTCTTCAGACATTAATTTTATACCTCCTTTATTTAGTTAAATATACTTTACAATTCTTACTATTAATAAAATAAACTAATTTTTTAGTTAAATCAAATACAAGATTGCTGTTAATTTAGTAACCACCTCCTGCTAATTATATACTTCGTAATAGGTTATATTTTTGTGATTTATTACAATTATTTTTACATGCAATTATTACTATTCAATACTAATTGACAAATCCCTGCTTAATTTTTAAATTTTATTGTTTATAAGAAAAATCTCCTAAACTCTTCATTAATAATTGTATATTATATAAAAGGGCTAGTCTGTTTTTCTGCACTTTTTCATCTTCGGCCATAACTCTTACTTCCTCAAAGAAATCATGAATCGGATCAATAATTTCCATCAAATTATTATAGGCTTTATTTAATTTTTTTTCTTCTATATTTTTACTAACAGCTTTGCTTATCTCTTGGAATTTCTCATAAAGAACTTTTTCTTCTTCTTTTTCGAATAAAGCAGGATTTACTTCTTTTTGATCAACATCCTTTATAATACTATCTACTCTATTAAAAGCAGTTAAAAATTCCTGGAAGGACTTTTTATATTTCACCTCATCTAATAAACGAATAGCTTTTTTTATCAATGGTATTGAAAGTGGTAATCCATGTACTACTGTTCTAATTATATCTATATCATAACCTCTATCCCTAAAAATATACTGAATTCTATCTAACATAAATTCATGAATCTTATCTAATAATTCTTGTGATGTAAGTTCTAAATCTTGATTAGATTGATTAAATACTTCTAAACTATATTCAAATAACTTTTCTAACTCTACTTCATAGTTTAAATCCTCAATTAATCTAAATATTCCAATCGCAGCTCTTCTTAAACCATAAGGATCTTGTGAACCAGTAGGAATTAGATTAATGCCAAAAAAACCAGTTAAAGTATCCATTTTATCAGCAAGACTAATTATTTTACCAAGATCAGTACCTGGCAATTTACTATCGGCTGAATCTGGTAGATAATGATCTCTAATTGCTAAAGAGACATCATTGCTCATCCCATTATTATGAGCATAAATACTACCCATTACACCTTGTAACTCAGGAAATTCTCTAACCATTTGAGAGACTAAGTCTACTTTGGCATATCTAGCCGCTTTTTTAATTTTATCAACCTCTTTATTAGTAAAGTCTAAATTTGCGGCTATTTTTTGACTTAATTGAACATTTCTTAGTGTCTTATCATACATACTTCCTAATTCTTCTCTTAATATCAAACCTTTTAAATCATCTAAAAATGTATCGAGCCCTTCTTTTACATCTCTTTGATAATAAAATTCAGCATCTTCCAAACGAGCTTTCAGGACTTTTTCATTTCCTTCCCTTACATTATCAATGTATTCTTTGCCACCTTCTTTTACAACGATAAATCTATTACTTAAATTATCATCTTGGTCCCATAATGGGAAATATTTTTGATGTTCTTTTAAAGGAGTGACAATAACAGGTTCTGGTAGTTTAAGATACTTTTCATCAAAACTTGCTAAAAATGGACTAGGATTTTCTACTAAATGTACTACTTCATCCATAAGCTGATTGTCCAGTTTAAACTTTAATTTTTTTTCTAAGATTATTGTGCCTATTTCCTCTAAGATGATTTCTCTGCGTTTTTGAGGGTCTACTATTACTTCTGCATTTTTTAATACTTCTTTATAATCATCAACAGAATTAACTTCAAATAATTCATTAGCTAAAAATCTATGTCCCCATGTCTTATTGCCAGCAGTTAAGTGTTCTAACTGAAATTCAATTGTTTCATTATTATATAAGCAAAGTAACCAATGAATTGGACGGATAAATCTTATATCGTGGTTACTCCACCTCATTGTTATCGGGAGATTAACTTCTGTAATTAACCTTTTATAGATATCTTTAAGTAAATCTTTTGTTTGAGCTCTTTCTCTTTCAATTACAGCATAAAGATAAATTCCTCTATCTGTATCACGTTCCACTAAATCATTAACTTCTAAATTTTGACTTCGAGCAAAACCTTCAGCTGCTTTAGTAGGATTGCCTTCTTCATCAAACGCAATATTTTTAGGAGGACCTTTAATCTCATTTACTTCTTGTTTTTGAAATTCTGAAAGTCCAATTATTTCAACCGCTAGTCTGCGGGGGGCACCATAAACTTTAATGTCTTCAAATTCAATTCTGTTTTCAGTAAGTAACTCTTCCATTTTTTTCTTTATATTATCATAAATATTTTTGACTAATTTAGCTGGTATTTCTTCTGTACCTATCTCTAAAAGACTGCGATTACTCATTTTGATCACTTCCTTTAAGTAAAGGAAAATCTAAAGCTTCCCTTTTTTGTACATAACCTTTTGCACATTCTCTTGCTAAATCTCTAACTCTTGAAATATAGCCAGTTCTCTCTGATACACTAATAGCGCCTCTCGCATCAAGAAGATTAAATACGTGCGAACATTTTAAAGTGTAATCATAGGCTGGAAATATCAGATCTTTTTCAATTAAATTTAAAGCTTCATCTTCATATATTTTAAATAATTGATTTAGATTTTCAACATTTGATTCTTCAAAATTATATACAGAGTTTTCTTTTTCAATCTGTAAATTAACATTACCATAATCAATACCCTCTACCCATTCAATATCAAAAATATTATCTACATCCTGTAAATACATTGCAATTCTTTCCAAACCATATGTTATTTCAGCTGTTACCGGTTTACAATCTAATCCTCCTACCTGTTGAAAATAAGTGAATTGGGTAATTTCCATACCATCTAACCATACTTCCCAGCCTAAACCCCAGGCACCTAGGGTTGGAGCTTCCCAGTTATCTTCTACAAATCTAATATCATGTTTATTAGGATCTATACCTAATGCTTTTAATGAATCTAAGTACATCTCTTGAATGTTATCAGGAGAAGGCTTGATAATTACTTGATACTGCAAATATCTTTGTAAACGGAATGGATTTTCTCCATATCTACCATCTGCAGGTCTACGACAGGGCTGTACATAACCAGTACGCCAAGGTTCAGGCCCTAAAGACCGTAAAAAAGTTGATGGACTCATTGTACCAGCCCCAACCTCAGTATCATAGGGTTGCTCTATTATACAATTATGCTCACTCCAAAACTCGTGCAAATTCTGTATCATATCCTGAAAATTCATCAAATATCATTCCTTCCAAAATTATCATTTTAATATAATACAAATACCTCATCCCGGTCAGAGACGAGGTAGATGTTTCTACCTTTATTTAATTTTTATCAAATCCTTTTATGATTTGCAAAAAATCATTAGACTTTAAATTCAAATCCAAATGATAAATTATAAATTCATCAATTAATTTATCAAGTTTGTTTAAAATATTTGGATTAATATTGATTTCCTCAAGAGAATCAACCTCTGACCTATAGACTTTTTTTATTAAATCAACTTCATTTTGTTTTAATTGTTTAAGTTCTTCATTTTTATTATAAGCACAACTTTTACAGATCAAACCACCTTCTTTTACATTGAAGAACTGATCTTTTAAAGTTTTATACCTTCTACCACAATCATAACAGTAGTTTATTCTAGGTTGTACCCCAATATATTTTAAATATAATAACTTAAAAAATATATTAATCTTTGCTAATTCATTATCTGAACTTCTTATCATCTTATAAAAAGTTTGTAATAAAAGATTAAATAATTCCTGATTTGGATGGTATTCCATCCCTACCTTTTCAACCATTTCAGCAAAATAAGCTGCATAAGCCATTTTATTTAAATTATTTCTTAATTCTTCAAAGCGATGAATACTTTCTACATTATTAATTCTATCAAGGGACTTACTTTTATACACTTTAATTTGATCATAACAATAGGGTAATACTACAGCGGAAATCTTATTATTTTTTGAATTACGAGCTTTTTTTGCTACTGCTCTAATTTTACCTGCATCTTTAGTATAAAAAGTTATTATTTTATCTGCTTCCCCTAAATCAAACTGTTTTAAGACAATAGCCTCTGTTTCGATTAAAGCCATAAACCTTTCCTTCTTTCTTATTCATCAGGATCTGTTACAATATTAACCCCCGAGCTGGCACCAATTCTATTGGCTCCTGCATCTAACATTGATAAAGCCTGTTCGAAGTTTTTGATACCACCAGAAGCTTTTACTCCAATATCTCTACCAACAGTTTTTCTCATTAAACTAACTTTTTCTTCCTCTGCCCCGGCAGTGCCGAAACCAGTTGATGTCTTAACAAAATCGGCTCCTACATCTTTAGCAATTTCACATGCTTTAACGATTTCATCATCATCTAAATAACAGGTCTCTAAAATAACTTTTACAATTACATCAGAAGTTACACCAGAAGATTTAGTTGCATCTTTAACAGCTTTAATATCTGACCTAACAAGATCATAGGCCCCTGATTTAAAAGCACCAACATTCATTACCATATCCACTTCTTGTGCCCCATTTTTTATAGCATTCTTGGTTTCAAATGCTTTTGTTTCAGTTGTAGATGCACCTAAAGGAAAACCAATCACTGTACAAACTTTAACCGATGATTCTTCTAATAATTTATTTGCTAAGGGAACATAAATAGGATTTATACAAACAGAAGCAAACTGATATTCTAAAGCCTCCTCACATAATTGCTTAATTTCTTCTACAGTTGCAGTCGCATTTAAATTAGTATGATCAATCATTTTTGCCATGTCTCTAGGTTTAATTGCCACTAGAAATCACTCCTTCTCAATTATAAGTAATTTTTAATTAAAATTGTCACCATATAAAAATAAATAAAAAGCCTAATAATATCAACAATAGTTGTAATAAATGAACCTGTAACTTAAACAAAATTAACACCTATCGGATCCATAAGAAAAAAGTCTGAGGTCCCGACAGTGAAAGAGTTAATATGGTTGCAAACATTAATCTACCCACTACTAAACCTGATTTGGGGTCACCCTGCCAAACCAATACTATTGCTGAAATAGAAATTCCTGATATTAATGCCATAATAAGATCAACTTTTATTTCTCTCCAAATATGGGGAAAGAAAGTTTGCTAAATATAATTTACTGATAGCTAAACCTCTAACTACTACTGTTAAAGATTGAGTACCTACATTATTATTCATATCAATTAAGATCGAAATAACTTGTTTGATAATCAAGGTCTTTAATTATCTCACTTAAACTTTTATAATCTACTTTATTAAAAAAATCATCCAGAAGGTCAAGGGATAAACCATTTAGAAATACAGCTTTATCGGGTAGATATCAATTTTCCCAGAATTCTTTTAAAATTGCATATCTATCTGGAATAATATTAATATATTTTTTATCAACCATTCAATCACCCTTTATAACCCATTCTTTTAAGTAGGTTTTCATCATCCCTCCAATCTTTCTCAATTTTAACCCATAAATCTAGGTATACTTTTTGTTGTAATAATTTTTCTATATCTTTACGGGCTCTTGTCCCAATCTTTTTAAGCATTTTACCATTTTTACCAATTATAATCCCTTTATGGGATTTTTTCTCTACATAAATATTTGCCCTAATATACATGGTTTTATCTTTTCTTTCTTTCATTTCTTCAATAACAACTGCTATACCAAAAGGAACTTCTTCTCTTAGTAAATAAAAAGTTTTTTCCCTAATCATTTCAGCAATTATAAACTGTTCAATTTGATCTGTGATCATATCATCTGGATAATATTGAGGTCCTTCTGGCAAGAAATCAAATATCTCATTAATAAGATTTTTTACATTGCGGCCTGTTTTTGAAGAAATCGGAACTATATTTTCTTCAATTCTTTTATTATATTCTTTAAGAATATTAGGGAGTTCCTTCTTTTTAACTTTATCAATTTTATTTAAGACTACTAAAAAAGGATTAGAAGAATTCTTGATCTGATTATAGATAATCTGGTCACCTTTTTTAAAACTATCTGTAGCATCTAGCATAAATATGATAACATCGATACCTTCTAAACTCTTATATGCTTGATTAACCATAAATTTATCCAGGTCATTTTTTGTTTTATAAATACCTGGAGTATCAACAAAGATGATCTGTCCTTTATCTTCTGTATATATGGCTTTTATACTATTTCTCGTAGTCTGCGGTCTCGGTGATGTTATAGATATTTTTTCACCTATTAAATAATTAACTAATGTAGACTTGCCCACATTAGGCCTACCAATAATTGTTACAAAACCTGATTTAAAATTCATTATTCCATATCATCCTTATTAAAAGAACCTGGCAAAAGTTCACTATTTTTTTTAACTAACTCTCCGTTATTATATGTGGTCATAATTATTTCCATCTCATTACTAAATTCACTTATTACCTGACGGCATGCTCCACAAGGTGTTACCGGTTTTTTTGTATCTGATATTAAAAGCAGAGCTTCAAAATCAGTGTATCCTTCTGATACAGCTTTAAATATAGCTGTTCTTTCTGCACACATTGTTGAACCATAAGCAGCATTCTCAATATTTACACCTGTAAATATTTTACCTTCTTTTGTTAATAATGCTGCAGATAATGGAAAATTAGAATAAGGCACATAAGCGTTTTTTCTAACTTTTTTAGCAGCCTCAAATAATTTTTGTTTTGTATTTTCATCAATCATAATTAATCACTTTCCTTATATGTTATATTAGTATTGGTTGGAACTATTTGTATCCATGTTTTGCCGGGGTTAACAGTGATTAATTGGTTGTTTTCATCATAAAACTTTGTTAATCCTGAACCATCTTTTTGCCAGTGACCTTCACTGACCACACCATTTCTAAAATATAATGCCTTGTTTTCTCCTTCCAACTTCATACTTAATCTACCAACATCATCCTTAACATTAGTTTTTACAAATTGTACAATTATATTTTTTACAGTAATTTGCTGGTCATCTTCACATAAATGAGGATTGTCTTTAGAATTTAAATATCTTTTATATGAATTTTCTTGTGGATTATATTGGTATAAAACTTCGTAATTTCCCCAATAATCAATATTTATTTCTTCTGCTTTTGCTTTTGCATTAGAAATAATCATAATTTCTTCAAAATTAAATCTATTCTTATACTCTATCCCTAACATATCATTCAGATAATCATTTATTCTATACTCTCCCGTAAATAGGTTATGAGGAGTTGGCCTTTGTTGGCTTCTCCAGTAATATTTACCATTATATATTTGATCTAAATTGGTATAATCAGTTTGTTGCAGCATTTCAAAGCCAGCTGGACTGGCACCTGCATGTAAAAGCAATGCATCATATTCCTGGGCAATTTCTATCATATATGGTCTAACACTTCTAATTGGACCAATCTTTTCTGGAATATCTGACCAAAATAGTGCTAAAAACCTTGTTATACCACCTTCTACTAAAAATTCATAAACGATCGGTGCTTGGCAGATACCTGATTGAGGCCTAGCCTTTGGGGTGTTTTCAATACTAACCATCACTGCTCTATGCAGGACTTTTTCATCTATTGGTAGATAATTAAATTTTGATAGTATTACCTCATCTTCTCCAGTTTCTTCTATACTTTCTTCTGTAGTTTGTTCTTCACTAGGTTCATCTTCTTTAGCAACTTTTGTCATTTCTTCATCTTTTTGTTCTATTTTTTCTTGTTTTTCTTTTTGTATACTTTTAGTTTGTCGGTCATCTTCTTGTTCCTTTGTTTCACTGATATCTTGAGTTGTTTCTTGTTGAGAGGTTTCGGGTGATTCTTCCCCTAATCTGCCTCTCAAAAATACAGCAGATACTGCCACAATTACTAATAATATTACTAGTCCATACAATAAGCCTTTTTTCATCTTTACACCCCTACAATTTAAATTATCTATTCTCTTTTTAAAACTAAATCAACTTAAATATTTATATCTTTTTAATTGGTTCTATAGTGTAAATACGTAGTTTTTGAATCCTATGTTCATCAATTTTTTCAACTTCAATGGTTATACCATCTAATTCAATTGTTTCTTTTTCTTCGGGTAAATAGCCTAGTTTATGTAAAACAAAACCACTAATCGTTTCATAACTTTCTTCATCAAGCAAAGGGCTTGGTAAAATATCATTTAAATCATCTAAATCCACCCTGGCATCAACAAGTATCTCTTTATTGTTAATTAAATTTATTTGTTTGTCTTCTAAATCAAACTCATCCTGAATATCTCCGACTATTTCTTCTAATAAGTCCTCGATAGTAATTAAACCAGAAGTACCACCATATTCATCTAAGATAACAGCCATGTGTTCTCTTCTGTTTTGCATTTCTTTTAATAATTTATTGATCTGTTTACTTTCTGGTATAAAGTAGATTGGTTTAATTAAATCTTCTAAAGTAAGGTTTTCTTTGCCTTTCTGCAATAGTTGCAAAAGATCCTTAACATAGATTAAACCAATAATATCATCTATACTTTCCTCATAAACCGGAATACGGGAGTGACCTTTTTCTACAGCTAAATCAACTAATTCATTAATACTTGCATCCTTACTTATACAAACCATATCTATTCTAGGGACCATAATTTCTTTCACGATAATATCATCAAATTCAAAAACACTTTGGATCATTTCTTTTTCGCTTTCTTTAATAGCCCCTTCTTCTTCACTAACATTAACAAACCTTCTGACTTCTTCTTCACTAATGAAGGCAGAAGAGATCATTTTATTTTCTCCAATCATTTTTTTAATTAAAATTGTAAAAAATAGTATAATCGGGTATAGTATTTTTTCTAACCAAAATAAAATTGCAGAGGCTTTTTTTGCATATGCAATAGGATTATTATTTCCTAATGATTTTGGAGTAATTTCACCAAAAATTAATATTACTAAAGTAACAAAACCAGTTGCAATTCCTACACCTTTACTGCCAAAAATATTAATAGCAATAGAAGTAGCTATAGCAGATGCGGCAATATTTACTAAATTATTCCCTATTAAAATTGTAGTTAATAGTTTGGTTTGATCTTCTAAAAGATCGTCAACTCTTCCAGCTTGTTTGTCACCTTCATTGGCTAATTCTCTAATTCTTACCCGATTTGCAGACATAAAAGCTGTCTCTGAACCTGAGAAAAATCCAGACAGGATAAGTAAAAAGACAAAGCCAATTAAATTAATATACATTCTTTAATGCCCTCCAGTTCAATAGCCAAATCCATATCTTTTATCTAAATTAAAATTACCTTTTTATTTCTAATTCTTTTAGTATTCTTTCTTCTTTTTTTCTCATTTCCTCTTTTTCACCATCAGTCTTATGATCATATCCTAATAAATGCAGGATACCATGGGTGACTAAATAACAAATCTCTCTTTTAAAAGAATGTCCATAATCTTTAGACTGACTCAAAGCTCTTTCAGCTGAGATGATAATATCACCTAAAATTTCTTCATCCATAGGAAATGATAAAACATCTGTTACTTCATTTATATTTCTGAATTTATTGTTTAATTCCTTTATCTTTTCATTATTAACAAAAGCTATACTTATTTCTCCTCCGTCATAACCTTCCATTTCAGTTGCCTTTGTTATAATATTTTCAAAGTCTTCATAGAGATTTTCATCAATCTCTACTTTCTCCTGCAAATCATTGATTTCCGTTTTTATCATTTTTATCATCCTTTTTAATCTCTTTTATTAAATTATCAGGATACTCTATACGTTTATGATAAATCCCAGTTAGAATTTGTACAAAACTATCTGCAATAACATCTAATTCATGTAATGTTAATGATGATTCATCTAACTGGCCATCGTTTAACTTTTCTCTTATTAGTTCTTTAACAAAAAGTTCAATCCTATTGTGGTTACTTTTATTAAAGTTCTTTGACCTAACAGCAGCTTCAACTGTATCAGCTAACATAATAAGAGCTGCTTCTTTGGTTTGTGGTTTAGGTCCATCATATCTAAAATCACTTTCATTAATATTGCCGTGTTTACTCTTCTCAACAGCTTGTTTATAGAAAAAAGATATTAATCCTGTACCTTGATGCTGTTGAATAATATCTTTGATAGCTTTGGGAAGATTATATTTTTCTGCAAGTTCTAAACCGTCTTTTACATGGGACTTAATAATTAAAGCACTTAAATTCGGTGAGGTCTTACTATGTGGATTTTCTCCTCCAAATTGATTATCTGAAAAGAAATAAGGCCTCTTTAATTTACCAATATCATGAAAATAGGCACCGACTCTTGTTAATAGCGAATCTGCTCCTATTTTATCTGCTGCATTTTCAGCAAGATTACCTACAATTATGCTGTGATGATAAGTACCAGGTGCTTCCACTAATAACCTTTTTAATAAAGGATGACTGGGATTTGATAACTCCAGTAACTTCACAGAAGAAGTCAAATCAAATATATTTTCCAGATATGGTAAAAGCCCATTTGCTAAAATAGCCACAAAGATACCATTTAAGATACCCATTGATACCGACCATAATAATTCAAACCAATTATTAGTTAAATTCATCATAGTCAAACCTGCAATAAAAATAACTAATGATATACTAACATTAAAACCAGCTCTAATAAGGTCACTTCTTTGGTCAACATTACTAACACTTATTATACCTACTAAACCACCCACAAAAGCTGCTGCCGCAGCTATATATAAATTACTAAATACTAAGGCAGATAATAAACTAATAAAGATAGTAACAACTAGAGCAATTTCTGTATTAATTAAAACAGTAATTAAAATTGAAGCAATTGCTGCGGGTACTAGATATACCACATATGTGGGTTGAAAAATACTAATAATTTTTGCTAATAAAATAACTAAGATTATCAGGGTTTCAATTAATATTAATTTGTTAATGTTTTCCCAAACTTCTATTTCATAGTGTTTAATATAATAACCTAAAAGAAATATTAAGACACTTAAAGTTATTAATACACCTAATAAATTAACATAATTTATACTGGGTTTTCTAAGTCCTAAAGCTTCTAATACCTGAATATCATCCTGTGAGACAATATCACCTTTACGGATGATACTTTCACCTTGGAGAACAGTTCTTTTTACCGGTTCTACCTGTCTTAAAGCTTCCTGTTGCCTTTGTTCAGTAGCATCTAAATCTAATATCATATTTGGTTCTACATGATTAGTAAGGATATTGACTAAAACTAATCTATATTGTTTATCAAAACTGGTTTCTAAAGCCTGCTGATTAATTTTATTTCTTACCTCAATAATATTTTCAGGAAAAATCCTTTCTTGTAGAACTTCTTGCATAATATCTTTAGCTGAACTGTGTAAACTTTCTAATTTATTCACATCAGTTTTTAAAAGCAAATTAAGATCACTAGTATTAATTTTTAAATCATTATTATTTTTTACTTCAGTTAAAAACTGATTATTAATTTGTCCAGTTTGATCATTGTTTAACTCTGTTTTAGTGTTAATAACTGTATTAAATAAGTTATCTATCTCATTTAATATTCTTCGATTTACAGATTTATCTTCTTCATAAACTTTTGAAGCAGATTCAACAGCTAGTTCTCTTAATTGTTCAGTTTTTTCCTGATCAATAAAAGTTACAGTTCTTGGTGCAACAATATCACTTTTGGCAACCTGGCCTACTTCCAAATCAATCTGATTAGGAAAGAAGTTAAAAGTTAATATTAAGGCAATTACTATAAAAAAGATAACTAAACTTATCCTTCTTTTATAGCTATCATTTAATTTTATATCAAAATCGGTCCACTTATCGAACCGATCTTTAATTCTTTCCAAAAATTGCATAGTTAATTCCCACTTTCATACCTCTCATATGCTTTGATGATATCTTTTACTAGTTCGTGTCTAACAACATCTTGATTTGTCAAATAAACAAATTCTATACCTTTAATTCCACTCAAAATTTTTCTAACTTGAATAAGACCGGAATTAGAACTGTGTGGTAAATCTATTTGGGTAATATCACCAGTTATAACAGCATGAGAATTAAAACCTATTCTTGTTAAAAACATTTTCATTTGTTCAGGACTTGTGTTTTGTGCTTCATCTAAAATCACAAATGAATCATCAAGAGTTCTACCTCTCATATATGCCAGAGGGGCTACCTCTATTATATCTTTTTCTAAATATTCACTTACTTTTTCTGGACCTAAAATGTCATACAAAGCATCATATAAGGGCCTTAAATAAGGATCCACTTTATCCTGCATATCACCAGGTAAAAAACCTAATTTCTCACCAGCTTCAATTGCTGGCCTGGTTAAAACTATTCGATTAGCATTATTATTTAAAAGGCTTTTCACAGCCATTACCATTGCCAAATACGTTTTACCTGTACCGGCTGGTCCAATGGAAAAAACAATATCTGAATTTTTAATTGCTTCTACATAATATTTTTGCCCTAAAGTTTTGACTTTAATTTTTCTACCTTTAAAATTGACCTGTAAAACTTCATCATATAATTCTCCTAAGTCCATATTCCTGTTTTTACTCAAAAGTTCTACAGCATACTTAACCTGTCTTTTATCTATATTTTTACCTGTTTTTGCTAACTTAACCATCTCTTCTATAACACGACTTGATAAATCTACATCTTCCTTATTACCTTCTATTTTAACATTACTACCTCTTGCAATAATTTTTACATCCAATTTTTCCTCAATCACCTTAATGTTTTTATCTTTATTGCCAAAAACATTCCTAGAAATCTGATAATCATTAATATCTATTTGTTCTTCAACCGGTACCACCGGATCCCTCCTCAATTTAATTTAAATTTTTTAACCTACTTTTATTTTATTCAAGAGGAAATAAGATATTCCTCCATATTTTGGTTATACTTTTCCATAGAAAAACATACTATGAATATTATAACACATTATAGTAATGATACAAGTTTTCCAAATATAAAAGCCAGTCTATAGCTTAAATTTAAGCTACATACTGGCATCTACAAATTTATAAGTTTTAGCATATAATTATTTAAATTTAATTAATTTTTAACAAATTATTAAGTAAATATGTTTTAAAAATTAATCTACATAATCTACAAATGATCTAATTATAGTAGTCTTACTTATACGACCAATTACTTCATCATTTTCATTAATTACAGGTAGAAAATCTATTTTATGGTATCTTATTTTACGAGCTGCATCAATAAAGGTGGCTTCTGGGTTAACAGTTATTATCTTAGGTCTTCTGGTCATAGCCAAACTAACCGGTGTATTTTTTAAGTTACTTTGACCTATGCTCATTTTAAGAAGGTCTTTTCGAGAAATTACTCCACTCAGTTTTTTATTTTCATTTAATACGACAATAGAACCAACATCTTCTAAAAACATTTTAACTATTGTATCATAGATACTTGTTTTTTCTTCTACATGAATTGGGTCAGACATTATTTCTTTAATATCTTTTTTATACAGTCTTTCTATCTCTCTTAATTGATAATCTTCCTGTAATAAATAATATCCAACATTAGGTTTTGCATCTAATATTTTAAGCATTGATAAAATAGATAAATCAGAACGAATTGTCGCTCTTGATAAACCGAGTTGATCAGCAATATTTTTGGAAGAAATAGGTCCCTGATTTTTTACTATTTCAATGATTTCCTTTTGTCTTTTTGATAATTCCATATAGTCCCTCCTGATTTATAGTTATATTTGTAAATAATATAACATAATTGGAGAATTATATCAACATTTTACTTTAATAATACTATAATAATAATTTATTTAAGTAAATATAATATTATTGTTTTGTAATATATAATTATTTATGTATAAAAGCCCCTAAAATGGGGCTTTTATAATTAAATATTGTTTTTTTTTGACTACTATTTGGAGGACCTTTTTTTAGAAATAGGTTCATCTAATACTTCTTTCATAATTATACCTCTAATTACATCTTCTTTTTTGTTAAATAATTTAACCTTTTTGCCTTTTTGTAGTTTTCTAACTTTTGGCTTTTTAGGGCTTGATTCTTTTTCCTTTTTGCTTTCTTTTTCTAAATATTTTTCAGTTTTTTCATCTTTAATAACAGCCTCATCATCTGTATCAAAACTAAATGTATTATATTCTACATTCTGTACATTACCCTCTTTTTTGTTTTGATTGGTTACTTCTTTAATATTATCAATATTTTTTTTATTATTATTTGAAGCTTGTTGGCTTTTCTTATTGATATACCTCATTATTCTGCCTATTATAGCAAATATTAAAAATAAGAGGGGCCAATAACTAAAAATGTTATCCATTTTACTCCACCTCTATTTTATTTATCCTCTTTATCATCCTCATAATCTTCTTCCTGTTCACCAGTAAACTCTGAAATACCATCTCTCATATCAGTATCTGCTTCTATATTTTTATAATTCATATAATCCATTACTCCTAGATTACCATTTCTAAAGGCTTCCGCTATCGCTTTTGGAACCTCTGCTTCTGCTTCAACAACTTTGGCTTGTTTTTCTTGTACTTCTGCTCTCATTTCTTGTTCTTTGGCAACCGCCATTGCTCTTCTCTCTTCAGCCTTAGCTTGAGCAATTTCTTTATCTGCTTCAGCTTGATCTGTCTGTAGCTGAGCACCAATATTTTTACCTACATCTACATCAGCAATATCAATAGAAAGAATTTCAAAAGCAGTACCAGAATCTAATCCTTTATTCAAAACAGTTTTAGAAATTGAATCAGGATTCTCTAAAACTTTTTTGTGAGTATTAGCAGAACCTACTGTGGTCACAATACCTTCTCCGACTCTAGCTAAAATAGTTTCTTCACCGGCTCCCCCAACTAATCTATCTATATTTGCTCTTACAGTAACCCTAGCTGTTGCTTTAACTTGGATTCCATCCATAGCTACAGCAGTAACTAAAGGTGTTTTAATAACCTTCGGGTTTACACTCATTTTAACTGCCTCTAAAACATCTCTACCAGCTAAATCAATAGCTGCGGCTCTTTCAAATTTCAAGGGAATTTCAGCTCTTTCAGCTGCAATTAAGGCATCAACAACTTTATCAACATTTCCACCGGCCAAATAATGGGCTTCTAATTGATCACTAGTAAATGCCAAGCCAGCTTTATGGGATTTAATCAAAGGTCCTACAATTGAAGATGGAACAACTCTTCTTAATCTCATACCTATTAAATTAAAAAAACTGATCTTTACTCCCGCTGCTATAGCAGATATCCATAATCCTAAAGGAATAAAATATAAAAATAAAAAGATAAATGCTAATACAGCAAATATAGTTAAAATAGAAACAATTGTCATTTAATTTTCCCCCTCTTTATATGGTTTTACTAAAACCTTACTTCCCTTAACATCAATCACGATAACTTTTTGATCTTTATCTATAAAACCACCTTCACTGACAACATCAATTCTTTGACCATCAATATCAACTTTTCCTGCTGGTCTTAAAGGTGTGATAGTAATACCAGTTTTATTAATGATTTTTTCATCACCAATAGAAGCCACGTATCCTATATCACGAGTTTGACTTACTCCTAAAGAAATTCTAGACCATACTTTAGAACTTTCAAAGTATTTAGCCATAAAGTAAGTTAAAACAACTGTTGCAATCAAAGTTGAGGCAATAATATTAATAGCGATCTGAGGTGATGGAAATAAGAAGTAAAGACTGACAAAAATTGATATTATGCCACCTATACCGGTTATTCCAAAGCCGGGTACTACAAATACCTCTAATAAAATCAACAGTAAACCTATTAAAAATAATACAATTATACCCCAGCTAGCTACTCCATTGATTACATATCCACTAAAAAATAGTCCAAGTGATATTAAGCCAACTGTACCTCCGACCCCAAAACCTGGTACTAATATCTCAAAAATAAGGGCACTAAAGCCTATTATCAACAAAAACGCACTTATATAAGGGTTAGTTACTAAAGCAGCAAACTGCTCTACTGCTTCTGGCTTTAAATAAGTTATTTGTGTCTGATCAACACCTATATATTCAAAGAACTCTTCATTGGTACTAACAACCTCATCAGTAATATTGTTAGCTTTTGCTTCTAAAGCTGTTAAGGTCAATAACTTACCTTTTTCTATAACTCCTTCTATTTCAATATCTACATCAACCATGGCAGCTGCTACATCAGGATTTTTACCTCTTGCTTCAGCTGTTGCTTTAAATTCTTTTCTTAAAGCAGAAATAAATTTTTCTTCATTAGGTCTTGTTTCAGCTGCCCCTAAACTAGTTCCTTCTTTCATTATCATTTTATCTCCTGACAAAGCTATTAGAGCTCCGGCAGACCAGGCTCGATTCGAAACATAAGTGATTGTATCAACTTTTGATTCTAAAATTAAATCTTTGATCCTTATTGCAGGGTCAACAAATCCTCCATAGGTATCAATATTAATAATTATAAGATCTGCATTATTTTCAACAGCTTCATTCAAACTTCTTTCAAAAAAAGAAAACATTGCCTGATCAATATTCCCCTTGATAGGTATTTGATAGACAATGTCTTGTGCATTTAAGTTAAAAGAAAATAGTAAAATAATTATGATAACTAGTAATATTTTATTTTTAAACATACTCCCACCTCTTTATCTCAGTTTTATCCTGGTGGCCATTGTAATTCTCTTCCACCTAAAAGATGGTAATGAATATGGAAAATAGACTGGCCCGCTTTTTCTTGGTTATTATTAACCAATCTAAAGCCTTCTTCAGCAATCTCATATTTTTTAGCCATCTTTACAGCGACCTTGTGAATATGACTTATAATATCAAATTCATCAGCTTTAAGTTCTAATAAGTTTTCATGATGACTTTTAGGGACGATTAGTAAATGTACTGGTGCCTGTGGTTTTATATCTTCAAAAACTACCACCTTATCATCTTCATATACTATATCAGTATCTACTTCTTTATTAACAATTTTACAAAATAAGCAATCAGCCATTACCTTTCCCCCTTTCTTATTATAAGTATTCTTTACTATCCATTAAAATCCTCTTTTTACAAAATATTTCCTTTAATTGCTTCATAATCATGACATTCTGTTAGTTTCACATCTTTTAATTTTTCTATATCTTCTTGATTTGCATCAACTAATACTTTTATATAATTATCTGTATATCCGGTATTTAAGCCGGTTTTATAATCTGTATTATCTTCAATAATAATTTTTTTAATTTTTCCAATATATTTCTTATTAAAGTTAGCCATAAGCCTTTTATTTAAAAAACGTAAACGAGAAGAGTTTTTACTTTTTATATCCCCTCTTACTCTCGGTTTCATATCATAGGCGGGAGTATTTTTTCTTCTCGAAAAAGGAAATACATGGAGTCTAGAAAATCCTATATTTATTACAAAGTTATATGTTTCTCTAAATTCTTTTATACCTTCACCAGGAAAACCTACAATAACATCAGTGGTTATTGCTAGATCGGGAACTGCTTTTTTAAATTTATTAACTTTCTCTTTAAACTCTTCTTTGGTATACGGCCTGTTCATTCTATCAAGTATTTTATTAGAACCACTTTGTAGAGGTAAATGTAAATGTGGACATATCTTTTCATTATTTTTCATTAAGTTAAGCAATTTATCATTTACTTCTGTTACTTCAATAGAACTTAATCTTATTCTTTTTAACCCATCAATTTTAGCTAGCTTTTCTATTAAATGTACTAAAGCATATTTATCATCTTGTTCGATACCATAAGCCCCCAAATGGATACCAGTTAATACAACCTCTTTAACATTATCTTCTTTTATTAAATTTCTTACTTCTTTAATAATATTTTGGGGATCTCTACTCCTCATTTTACCTCTAGCATAAGGAATAATACAATAACTACAAAATTGATTACAGCCTTCTTGTATCTTTATATAAGCTCTAGTAGTTTCACTTAAATCTTTAATGCTCATCTCTTCAAATTCTGAAAAATCTTCATACTTTATATTATTCTTTAAATGTTTATCAGAAGAATTATTATCAATATTTTCCTCAATTAGTTTGACAATATCACTCTTACCAGAAGTTCCCATTATATAATCAATTTCTTCTATATCAATCACTTCATTTTCATCAACTTGGGGATAACAACCTACCATTACAACTATTGCATCTCTATTTCTTCTTTTTGCTCTCCTAGCATACTTTCTGGATTTACTGGCTGCTTGATTAGTTACTGTACAACTATTTATTATGTAAATATCAGCTTTTTGATCAAAATCTTTAATTTGGTAACCCTTGTTTATAAATTTATCTATCATGGCCTCTGTTTCATAATGATTTACCTTACAGCCCAGGGTATAAAATGCTACACTATCCATTATTATCCTCCTAAATCTCCAAATTCATATAATATTGAAGAAAGAGCCACTAATCCAGCTGTTTCAGTTCTTAAAATTCTAGTACCAAGATTAATAGTTTTGACATTATTATTTTTATTTGCTTTTTCAAACATTATAATTTCTTGTTTGGCAAATCCACCTTCTGGACCAATCAATACTAAAATATTTTTTATGTTTTCATATTTATATTGTTTTAATGCTTGTTTTATGCTATAAGAATCATCTTTTGCATATAATACTAATATAATATCATAATTAGAAAATAATTTATCTATTTCTTTTTTATTATTAACATTTACAATATTTTTAATATTAGGTATTTGTCCCCGTTGTGACTGTTTAGCAGCTTCTTTTGAAATTTTTTGCCATCTTTTTAATCGACGTTTTTCTTTGCTTTTAGATAGTTTTACAATTGTTCTTTCTGTATCTAACGGAATAATTTTATTGACACCAATTTCAGTACCTTTTTGGATAACTAATTCAATATTTCTATTTTTTGGAATTGCTTGCCCTAAATCGACATTTATTTCTGGTTCTGTCTGATTAACTTCCTTATTAATAATTCTTCCAATTACAGTCTTATCATTGAAATCCTTTAATTCAACAATATAATCATAACTATTACCAGGGCTTACAATGATCTCATCCCCTGGCTGTAATCTTAATGAATTAGAAATGTGGTTGAAATCCTCACCAGAAATTTCAACCACATCATTCTCTATATATTCATCTTTCACAAAAAATCTATGCATAGCTTTCTTTTACCATCCTTTTGAAAGTGTTATTTATAATGCACCAAAAGCATTTTTTACTTTATCAAAAAAACCTTTTTTTTCGGGATTGATTTCTTCTCCACTTATTTCAGAAAACTTCATGAGCAGTTCTTTTTGTTCTTGATCTAATTTTTCAGGTATCACAACTTTTGCTTTTATATATTGATCTCCCTTACCACTTCTATTTAGATGAGGTACTCCCTTATTTTTTAATCTAAAGGTTGTACCTGGTTGAGTTCCTTCTGGAATTTTAAATTTAACTTTTCCATCTAAGGTAGGAACTTTTATTTCATCACCGAGAATAGCTTGTACAAAGTTTATTGGTACTTCACAATAGATGTCATCACCCTTGCGATCAAAGATTTCATGTGGTTCAACATTAATTATTATATATAGATCTCCGCTGGGAGCTCTCTTGTCACCAGCTTCTCCTTCTCCGGACATTCTAAGTTTACTTCCATCATTCACACCGGCAGGTATGTTGATTGTAAGTTGTCTTCTGCGAGTTACTTTACCTGTACCTTGACAATTAGAACAAGGATTCTCTACAATCTTACCATTACCACCACATCTATCACAGGTCTTAGTTTGTGCAAACTGTCCAAAAGGAGTCTGCTGGGTAACACGAATCTGACCTTGCCCATTACATTTAGGACAGGTTTTTACATCAGATTCGTTTTCTGCACCTGTTCCATTACATTTAGGGCAGGTCTCAGTTCTAGGAATTGTAATCTTCTTTTCCGCTCCAAAAGCAGCTTCTTCAAATGAAATATTCAATTTGTACTGGAGGTCACGACCACGTTGTGGCCCACGACGGCGGCTGGATCTTCCGCCCATACCTCCACCAAAGAACATATCAAATATATCTTCAAAGCCACCAAAACCTCCACGAGCAAAGTCATCAAAGTTAAAGTCATCTTCATTGATACCAGAGTGACCATATTGATCATATCTTTTTCTCTTATCAGGATCACTTAATATTTCATAAGCCTCTGATATCTCTTTAAACTTTTCACTCGACTTTTCATCACCATCATTCATATCGGGATGATATTTTTTAGCTAACTTCCTATATGCTTTTTTAATCTCTTTTTGGGATGCATCTTTATCAACACCCAGGATATCATAATAATCTTTTTTACCTGGCATTAAAAATCACCTCATAAAATAATACAATCAAAAAAAGGGGAATTAACCCCTTTTTCTGTATTATAACATAATTCTTACTGATTTTCATCATCTACTTCTTCATAGTCTACATCGACAGTATCATCTTCAGCTGAGGACTCGCCGTCTTGCTTTTGAGCACCTGCTTGTTGCTGTGCTCCTGCTTGTTGAGCTCCAGCTTGACCTTGTGCACCTTGCTCTTGTGAATATAATTGTGAGCTTAATTCAGTTAATTGTTCATTTAAAGCTTCCATCTTTTCTTCAATTAGATCAATATCATCTTCATCAATAGCATCTTGTAATTCATCACGGGCATCTTTTACTTTTTCTACTAAGGATTCATCTACTTTATCTTCTGCCTTATCTAATGTTTTCTTAGTGGTGTGAATTAAAGCATCAGCTTCATTTTTAGTTTCGATTTCTTTTCTTTTTCTTTCATCTTCTTCAGCATGCTCTTCTGCTTCCTGAACCATTTCTTCAATTTCTTCTTCAGAAAGGTTGGAAGTAGATTTAATTGTAATATTTTGTTCATTTCCAGTACCTTTGTCCTTAGCAGAAACATGTACTATACCATTTTCATCTATATCAAATTCAACCTCTATTTGAGGTACTCCTCTTGGTGCTGGTGGTATATCTGTTAATTGAAATCTACCTAATGTCTTATTATCTTTAGCCATTTCTCTTTCACCTTGTAAGACGTGAATGTCTACAGCAGTTTGATTGTCCTGAGCAGTAGAGAATATCTTGCTTTTAGAAGTTGGTATTGTTGTATTTCTTTCAATTAATTTAGTAAATACTCCTCCCAGAGTTTCAATACCTAAGGATAATGGTGTAACATCTAGTAAAACGATATCGTCAACTTCACCAGATAATACTCCAGCTTGAATTGCAGCTCCAACTGCTACAACTTCATCAGGATTAATACCTTTATGAGGATCTTTTCCTATTTTTTCTTTAACCGCTTCTTGTACAGCTGGGATTCTAGTAGAACCTCCAACAAGAATTACCTCATCAATATCAGATTGACCAAAATCAGCATCTTCTAATGCTTGATCAGTTGGATCCATAGTTTTTTGAATAAGGTCTTCCACTAACTCTTCAAATTTAGCTCTTGTAATATCTACATCTAAGTGTTTAGGGCCATCTTCTGTCTGAGTTATGAATGGTAAATTTACATTAGTTTGTTTTACACTTGATAGTTCGATTTTAGCCTTTTCAGCTGCATCTTTTAAACGCTGTAAAGCCATTCTATCATCTCTTAGATCAATACCTGTTTCACTTTTGAATTCATCTGCTAAATAGTCAATTAGTCTTTGGTCAAAGTCATCTCCACCTAATTTATTATTACCATTTGTAGAGATTACTTCAAATACACCATCTCCTAATTCTAAAATGGAGACATCAAAGGTACCTCCACCTAAGTCAAAAACTAATATTGTTTGTTCTGATTCATCATCTAAACCATATGCAAGTGAAGCAGCTGTCGGCTCATTGATAATTCTTTTAACTTTTAATCCTGCAATCTTACCAGCATCTTTGGTAGCCTGTCTCTGTGAATCAGAGAAATATGCAGGTACAGTTATTACAGCTTCTTCTATGTCTTCACCTAAGTAATCTTCTGCATCTTTTTTCATCTTCTGCAAAATCATTGCAGAAATTTGTTCTGGTGTATAGTTATCATCACCCATTTTCTTTTCAAGATCCTGACCCATTTCTCTTTTTATTGAAGCTATAGTATTATCAGGATTGGTTATTGCCTGTCTTTTAGCATATTCACCAACAAGTTTTTCACCTTTTTTAGAATGTGCAACTACAGAGGGTGTTGTTCTCTTACCTTCTTTATTAGGTATTACAGTAGGTTCGCCACCTTCCATAACAGCCATACAAGAATTAGTAGTTCCTA
>CAYSHP010000017.1:0-38309 GCA_964430875.1 uncultured Halanaerobiales bacterium | reverse complement strand
TGAAAAGGAACCTGAATTTAAAGATTATGACAACGAGCATTTTGCTTCCTGTCATCTTCTTGAACAGGAATAATTAGTCTATAATTGTTTTACTCAATTCTATCATGCTTAAAGGGAGAAGTAACCTAAATAATTTAGGTGCTTCTTCCCTGAGAGTAAAATATTAAAGTTAAGATGAAGACTCAAAAATGGGGTTTTCATCTTTTTTAATTTCTTGAAATTTTGCACTATTGGTTAAAATATAGTAAAATATGATTAAGTTAATCAAAATAATAACAAAAAGGGGATAATAATGGAAGAGAAAATTGCTGTTGTAACTGATAGCACTTGTGATTTATCAAAGGAAATTTTGGAAGAAAAAGAAATTGACTTTTTACCATTAAAAATAATATATGAAAAAAATCAATATAAGGATAGAATTGATATCAAGCCTCAAGAAGTTTATGATAATTTTGATAATGAGATACCATCTACTTCAATGCCTACTCCTGCAGAAATAAAAACGAAATATCTTGAATTAAAAGAAGAGGGTTATAATCACATTATTTCTATTCATATTTCTTCAGGTTTAAGTGGTACTTATAATACCTGTAAGATGGCAGCTAATCAATTAGAAGATCTAACTGTAGAAGTAATTGACTCCAAGATGTTATCAATGGGTTTGGGCAGATTAGTATTATATGCAAAAGAGTTAGTTGATTCAGGTGATTATAGTTTTTCTGAAATCATCAATATGGTTAATAATAAGAAAGAAGAAATTAAACTTTATTTCATAGTGAGCACTCTAAAATATCTAAAAAAGGGTGGTAGAATTGGTAAAGTAAAGGGAACAATTGCTGAACTTTTAAACATAAAACCCATTATATCAATAAATGAAGCTGGTGAATACTTTACATTTGATAAAGTTAGATCCAGGAAAAAATCTATTAAAAAACTAATCAATTTAGCTAAAGAAAAAATCAATGATAGTATTTGCTATGTTGATGTTATGCATGCTGATGCTAAAGATGAAGCCATGGATATATTAGATAAACTAAAAGACTTACCAAATGTAAAAGAAGCCCTTTTGGGTGAAATAAGCCCAGCTATGGTAGTTCATTCAGGTCCTGGCTTAATTGGAGTTTGTATAACAAAAAAATAATATTTATTCAATAAAATATATATTCTATTCTAAAGAAATTAATAAAGCTAGCTAGACTAAATAATTTGGTTTAGCTAGCTTTTTTATTCTCAAATAAGAATTTAATTTAATATAGGTAAAAGTTTTTTAAAAACAAAAGGGGTGTTTAAAATGAGTACCTATAACCATTTAAAGGGAGAAGAAAGCCCTTATTTAAAGCAGCATATGACTAATCCAGTAGAATGGTATCCATGGGGAGAAAAAGCCTTTAATAAGGCTAAACAGAATGATTTACCAATATTTTTATCAATAGGTTATTCCACATGTCATTGGTGTCATGTTATGGAAGAAGAGTCATTTACTGACCAAAAAGTTGCAGAAATATTAAATAATAATTTTTTGAATATAAAAGTGGATAGAGAAGAACGGCCTGAGATAGATAAACTATATATGGAAGTTTGTAAAGTAATGACCGGTAGTGGTGGTTGGCCGCTAACTATTTTTATGACACCAGATAAAAAGCCATTCTATGCTGCCACATATATTCCTAAAAATGATAAATACGGAAGAAGAGGGTTATTATCAATTTTACCACAAATTAATAAACTCTGGGATAAAAATCGCCAAAAATTATTGAATACTGCTCAACAAGTTGTCACTCATTTGAAAAAACAGGAAAACTTAAAGCAAGTTAGTATAGATAAAAAAGTAGTGGATAAAGCTGTTAATATATTAGATAGTATCTATGATGAAGAACACGGAGGATTTGGGAAATCTCCTAAATTTCCAATGCCTCATTATTTACTTTTTTTATTACACTACTGGCAGAAAAAAGATAACAAAAAATATCTATATATGGTGGAAAATACTCTGCAAAATATGAGAGCGGGTGGTATCTATGACCAATTAGGGAAGGGATTTCACCGCTATTCAACTGATGAAAAATGGGAAACACCTCATTTCGAAAAAATGCTTTATGATCAAGCTCTTTTAATTTATCTTTATATTGAAACTTTTAGAGCTACTCAAAAGACCGTATATAAAGATACTGCAGAAGAAATAATAAATTATCTAACTAGAGATATGTTATCGGAGCAAAATGTATTTTATACAGCTGAAGATGCTGATAGTGAAGGTGAAGAAGGCAAGTATTATTATTGGAATTTATCAGAAATAAAAAATATTCTTAATCAAGAAGAATATGATAAATTTAGTGATGTATTTGTAATAGAAAGTAAAAATAATATTAATTTAAAGTTAAAAAATATTGAAAATTACGATAAAATTACAAATATAAAAGAGAAATTATTTAATGAAAGAGAGAAAAGAGAAAGACCGGAAAAAGACAATAAAATATTAACTGATTGGAATGGATTAGCAATTGCTGCTTTAGCTAAAGCCGGTTTTGTTTTAGATAATGAAAATTTTATTAAACTAGCCAAAAACAGTTCCGATTTAATTTTAAATAAAATGTTGACAAAAAATAATAAATTAGGTCATAGTTACTGTAATGGTAAACTGACGGAATATCAAACTTTAGATGACTATAGTTATTTAGTATTTGGTTTAATAGAACTACACCAAGCAACTTTAGATTATTATTATTTATCGAAAGCAGTTGATATAACTGAAGAAATGTTAAAATTATTTTGGGATGAAGAACAGGGAGGTTTCTATTATACATCTAAAGAAAATAAAGAACTATTTATTAGACAACTGGATACTGCTGATAGTGCTATACCTTCTGGTAGTTCACTAGCCGGTTATAACTTGCTTAGATTGGCCCAATTAACTGATAAAGTTACTTATAGAGAAGTTGCAGAAAAGTTATTAGATAAGCTTTCTCAAAAGGTCATTGATTCTCCTGTTAATTATATATTTTTACTGTTATCTTATCAATATATAAAAGAACCTTTTAAAGAGATAAAGATAATAGGTGATATAAAGGAAGAATCAGCGAAAAAAATATTGGATGAATTCAGAAACAATTATTGGCCGGATGTTCTAATCAATTATGAAAAACAAGAGCAGAATACACAATTTTCTCTATGTAAAGATTTTAGGTGTCAACCCCTGACAGAAAATGTAAATGAAATTTTAAATAACTTGTAAAATTTATTATTATTAATTTGCTATTGTTTTTATATACAAAAAAGATATAAAAAAATGTAAATAAATATAAAAGGAAATCTAAAAATTATTTTGAATATTAAGAATAGGATATATAATAAAAGGGGTGAAGTTATGATTTTAATAAAAAATGCTAAAGTAGTTGATCAAGATGGATATATTGATATTTTAATGAAAGATGGAATAATTTCTCAAATTGATAAAGAAATTAAATCAAAGGCTAATTATAAAGTAATAGATGCAAAAGGTAGGTTAGTAACTCCAACATTCGTTAATCCACATATGCATTTAGATAAAGTTTATACAGCCCAGCATGGTAGAGAATGTGAAGTTGAAACATTAGAAGAATCAATAAAAATAATGCATGAAAAGAAAAAGAAATATACAGTTGAAGGCGTTAAAAAAAGAGCAGTAAGAGCTATTAAGGAATGTGTTTCATATGGTACTACTAAAATAAGGACAAGTGTAGATATAGATAATATTATTGGACTTATAGGTTTAAAAGGAGTAATGGAAGCTAAAGAAGAATGCAAAGATATTTGTGATATCCAGATTGTTGCTTTTCCTCAGGAAGGTATTTTTAATAACAATGGTACTGAAAAACTATTGTGGGAAGCATTGGAAGAAGGAGCTGACCTTATCGGTGGAATGCCAGCTGCTGAATGGACAGATAAGTATTCAAAAAAACATGTAGATTTAGTTTTTGAAATTGCTAAAAAATATAATGTAGATATTGATATGCATATGGATCAAACCAAAGATATTTTCGCCAGATCTTTAGAATATACTGCCATGAAAACAATAGAAGAAAATTATCAAGGAAGAGTGACAGGTGGTCACTGTACTTCAATTACTTATCAAAATGATGCTCATGCTACAAAAGTAATGAAATTACTGAAATTAGCAGATTTTAATGTTTGCACTAATCCGCAAGTTTTGGCTATAATGGGAATTGATTCAGAACCTAGAACTAGGGGAGTAACTAGAGTTCGCGAAATGGTTAAATTAGGTATTAATGTTGGAACTGCTCAGGATACAATCTGTGATGGTTTTCATATTTATGGAAAAGGAGATCCCCTTGATTATGGTTTGTTATGTGCATATGTAGCTCAATATAATACTCCACAATCCTTAAAAAATGTATATGATATGATTACTGAAAATTCAGCAAAGATAATGAGAATTAAAGACAATTATGGTTTAAAAGAAGGTAATACTGCTGACCTAAATATTATTGATGCTTCTAATATACAGGAAGCTTTTAGGCTAAGAGCAGACAGGTTGTATGTTATAAAAGCCGGTAAAATTATTGTTAAAAATACAAGTAAAACTGAATTTTTAATATAATAAAGTAAAATAGGACATTTGTCCTCCCTATATAGTTAGCAAAAAAAGTTTAAAATGAGTAGGGGAGGACAAATGTCCGAATATTAAATTTTTAAAAATTTGATTTTTTTTAATTGTTGACATAGTAATAATATTTAGTTAGCATTATAAATGTAAGCTAATAAATCATTAAATATATGGAGTGCTTAAATTTGAATTATATTTTTAAATTTTTCGAGGATAAAGCCAAATTATTTTATGTCAGGAAAATTCTTTTAGTTGTTCCAGCTGCCTATATATTTTTCGGGCTTTTTTATAGAACTTATCCAAATATTAATGATCCTATGGGATTAACCCAAAGATTAATTCCATCTGCAATATTTTTGCTTGTCTATTTATTAAGTTACCTTGTAGATAGTGTTAAAAATAATATATATAAGTATTTTTATTATACAATCTATTTTGCTAATTTTCATTTGCTTTATTTGTCATATATTAACAAATTAACATTAAATTATGCATTCAGTATAATTATAGTCATTGTTTTATGTAACTTACTGATTAAAGCTCAGGGCGAGTTAAAAAGATTTCATATTGTAATGCTGGTAGCTGTTACCTTAACTACAATATATACTAAAAATGTTGAAGCAAATAAATTTGTTTTTTTATCGGCATTTTATGTTATCAGTTTTGCTTCATTTTTTATTAGCAAATTAAGTTATTTAAATATAAAAAACATTAAGGAAAAGAAATTATATTACCAAACAATTTTCAATAAATCTCCAATAGGTTTATTAAAATGTGATAAAAAAGGTGATATCCTAGATATTAATAGACACATCTTAAAATTATCTAATAAAAAAGATAAAAACTGTTTTATAGGGAAAAATATTTTTGATGTTCTAAATATGGAGGAGTTTAAACTAGATAACGTAGAAGATGATGAGCTATTAGAAGGGGAAGTTCATTTAACTTGGGGAGAAGAATTCTGGGTTGATTATTCTATAGAAAGAATAAAAAGTGATCAAAAGGATGAATTTATAATTGCTTTTAAAGATATTACAAATCGGAAAGCTTTAGAAGATAAATTAACCTATTTATCTTTTCACGATCAAATGACAGGTCTTTATAACTATCGATATTTCAACCAGGAATTAAAAAGGTATGATAAATCGAGAAAACTTCCTATAAGTATTATTATGATTGATATAGATAAACTTAAGGAAATCAATGATAAAAATGGGCATATTTTCGGTAATAAAATTATCAGAAAAACTGCAGAGATATTGGATTCAGTTGTTAGAAAAGAAGATGTATTAGCACGTGTGGGTGGAGATGAGTTTGCAGTTATCTTACCAAATACTGATTCGAAAACTGCAGCGGGAGTAGCAAATAGGATTTATAGTAAAATTGAAAATTATAATAATAAAAGCCAAAGTAAACAAGATATTAACTTATCTATTGGCTGGGGAACAAAAGATAACAAGAGTGATAGTTTACAAGATATCTTAAAAGATGCTGACTTAAAAATGTATGATGCTAAAAATTTAGGTAGTTAAATCAAAAAGGTAATAACGAATGATAATAAATAGATCAAATTAATCCAAAGAAAGTTTTGAATAGAAAATTGGAATGTATTTTTCTTACTTTGCTCTCTCATAAATTTATTAATATTATTATAGACTGGTAATATTGTAAATAATACTAATAAGGAAGTAAGAGGTATAATATTAAAGGCGATAGTAATAATAATATCTAAATAAATTATTACATATAAAAATTTAAATAATTTCAGTGAACTTTTCTTTCCAATATAGATAGGTAGTGTATACCTGTCATTTTTTTTATCATCTTCAATATCTGATATATTATTGGCTAGCATAATATTAGAGATGCCTAAAAACAAGGGTAATGAAGCCAAGAATGTATTTATAAGTTGGATGATCTCAATTTCCAAAACAAGTTCATAATTACTATATAATAACCTAACAATTTTTTCTCCTGTTTCTAAATTAATATGTACTGCAATAAAAAAGATTACAAATCCCATAAAAAATCCCGACAATAATTCTCCTAAAGGGGTGCGTGAAATAGGAACTGGACCAAAAGAATAAGTGATACCCACCAGAAAAGACAATCCACCTAAAATAAGGATAAGTAAATCTGTTTTTAAAAAAAGAATTATTCCACTCACAATTGCAATTGATAGTAGAGTAAATATAGTAAAAATTACTGTATTTATTGATAAATTATAGTTGTTTATTGGGTTATGAATATTATAATTGTATCCAGACTCTTTTTTGGCTCTTTTGAAGTCATAGTAATGGTTTAAAGCAGTGGTAGACATATCAATGAAAATAAGTGAAACAAAAAATAATAAAAAGTTTATAATATTAAAAGTGCTATAACCATAAAAAGCATAAAAGGTCCCTATCAAGAGTGGTAATAGACTGGCTACCTTTGTTCTGATTTCAACTAAAGAAAGAAAACTTTTAATGTTCATTAAGATACTCCTTAATAAGTAATATTAAAAAATATAATAGACAGAGAATAAGCTCCTGAAAAATAAATTCCAGGAGCTCTGTGAAAGGATGTATATATTAAATTAGACATAAGTAGGTGAAATCCTTTATATTTTTTATTTATTTTTGTATTTGAAAGTATCAAAAGTATCAATTATTTAAATTCTAATAAAATATTATTGTAACTTAAAGGGGGTAAAAAAGATGCAAATAGGTATAGTTGGTTTAGGTAAAATGGGCGGTAATATGACAAGGAAACTTTTAGATAATAACCATGACATTGTAGTATATGATGTAGATGATGAGCAAGTAAATAAATATGAAAAATTAGGTGCAGAAAGTTCAAAAAGTTTAAAAGAACTTACAGAGAAATTAGATGAGCCCAAAAAAGTTATTTGGGTCATGGTACCGGCAGGTGATATTGTTGATGAGACTGTAAAAAAGTTAGCAAATTATCTTAAAAAAGGAGATATAATAATAGATGGTGGGAATTCAAATTATAAAGATTCTATAAAATTAGCAGACAAATTGGAAAAGAAGGGAATTAATTTTTTAGATGTTGGTACTAGTGGGGGAGTTTGGGGATTAAAAGAAGGGTACTGTTTAATGGTAGGTGGACCAAAACGAGCTTATCAATATGTAGAAACAATTTTAAAAGATTTAGCTCCAGATAAAGGATATAATTACATAGGGCCGAGTGGTTCAGGGCATTTTGTAAAAATGGTCCATAATGGTATTGAGTATGCCATGATGGAAGCTTATGCAGAAGGTTTTGAAATATTAAAGTCTAAAGAAGAATTTGATATTGATTTAGGAGAGGTTGCTGAGCTTTGGAACCATGGTGGTGTAATAAGATCCTGGCTATTAGAATTAACAGCTAATAGTTTGCATAATAATCCTGAATTAGAAGGTATTAAGGACTATGTTGAAGATTCGGGTGAAGGACGCTGGACGGTTTTGGAGTCAATTGAACAAGAGATACCTGCTTCAGTCATAGCTATCTCCTTATTTAAAAGATTTAGGTCGAGACAAGATACTTCTTTTAGTGCAAGGATGCTATCAGCTATGAGAAATGCTTTTGGTGGACATGAGATAAAAGAGGAGTAAAAAATGAATTTTAAAAAAGAAGTAAAAGGTGAAATTATAAATAAAGATGAATTTTCATTTGAAACCGAAAATTTTATCAAAGATCCCTTAGTATTTGTAATATTTGGTGGGGCTGGCGATCTTTCTAAAAGAAAACTTATTCCCGCTCTTTATCGCTTATATTATAATGATAGATTAGATTGCAAATTTAAAATAATAGGGACCGGTATTCCTGAATTAAATAATAATAGATATAGAAATTTAATAAATGAATCAATAAAGAGTTTTGATGATGATATCTATGATAAGAATGCTGTTAATAAATTCAAAGATAATTTTGAGTTTTTAAAATTAAAATTTGAAATAAGTCAAGACTATCAAAATTTAAAAAATAAAATAATTGATACTGCTCAAAATATGAAAGTGAAAAAACCAAATATAATTTATTATCTAGCTTCTCCACCTCAATATTCCATTGATATAATCAATAATTTAGGAAATTATGATATGCAAAAAATCTTTAATAGTCGAATTGTAATGGAAAAGCCTTTTGGGTATGGTTTAGAATCTGCTCAAAAATTAAATAAAAAAGTTTTAGAAGTATTTAATGAAAGACAGATATATCGTATTGACCATTATTTAGGTAAGGAAACGGTTCAAAATATCTTGTTTTTTAGATTTGGCAATAGCATCTTCGAACCATTATGGAATCGCAGCCAAATTGATCATATTCAAATTACTGCAGCAGAAGAGATTGGTATAGGCTCACGTGGTAAGTTTTATGAAGAAAATGGAGTGATCAGAGATATAGTACAAAATCACATCATGCAGTTGATTGCTTTAGTTACAATGGAACCGCCCAGAGTATTTGAAGCGGAAGAAATAAGAAACGAAAAAGTTAAATTAATTAAATCTATTGAAAGAATGGATAAACAAACAGCAAAAAAGAATATTATCTTAGGGCAATATGATAATGGTAAAATTGGCAAAAAAGAAGTAAAAGGTTATAGAGAAGAAGAGAACGTTGCTAATAAATCAATAGTGCCTACTTTTATGGCAGGTAAATTTGCAATAAATAACTGGAGATGGAGTGGGGTTCCAATCTATGTAAGAGCTGGGAAACGTTTGAATAAAAAGTTAACTGAGATTTATATTGAATTTAAAAAACCCCCTCTTAAACTCTTTGCCAATAAGTGTAATGATATTAATGCTAATGGTTTATTATTCTCATTACAACCGGAAGAAAAAACTTCTCTAAAACTTAATGTAAAATTACCTGGTATAGGTAATACACCTTATTCGGTTGATATGTCGTTTAATTACCATGAAGTATTTGAAACAGGTTTCTTACCAGCTTATGAAAGATTATTAATAGACTGTATGAAAGGTGATCTCACTTTGTTTGCTCGTAAAGACGGTATTGAGGCAATGTGGGAAAATGTTGGACCTTTATTAGACTTGACTAAAGATATTGCTCCAGATGAATTTCCTAATTATAAAGCAGGGAGTTGGGGACCGAAAGGAAGTAAAAATCTTATAAATAGGGATAATAGAAAATGGAGGTTAAGAGATGAGTGAAAAAGAAGTAATTGTTAAAAAAGACCATGAAGCCATTTCAACTTATACAGCTTTTTTGATTGAAGATTTAATTAAAAAAATAAAAAATACAAAAAAAGACAAGATAAATATTGCCTTTTCAGGAGGCAGTACACCAATTTTAATGTTTGAAAAATTAGCGAAATTAACTACTCTTGACTGGAAAGATATTAATATATTTTTAGTTGATGAAAGGTATGTAAATAATTCCCACCAAGATAGTAATTATAATATGATAAAAAAACATCTTCTAAAGAATATTGAAATTCCCTTTCAAAATATTCATCATATGAATTATCAAAATAATATAGAGCAATCATTACAAGATTATAAGGACCAATTGCAAAAATGTTTTAATTTTAAAAATAATGAAATCCCAATTTTTGATATCATCCATTTGGGAATAGGTAGAGATGGCCATACTGCCTCAATCTTTGCTCCTGAGCAAATAGATAATTCGCAACTCCTTTCCATAACTCATGGTGAAAGTTTTAAGAGGATAACCTTTACTTTCAAAATAATTAATAAGGCAAAAAATATTATATTTTTATCAACTGGTCAAAGAAAGCAAAATATAGTTAAAGAAGTAATAAATAAAAACCAAAAGTATCCAGCTAGTTTAGTAAATAATCAAGGGAATATCTTTTATCTACTAGACGAAGAAGCTGCTAAAAAACTTTCCTAAAAAATGATAACTTTTAAGATTAATTTTTCAAAATATTTAAAATACTATATTATTTAAAGCAGGATATTTTCAAATAAACTTTAATATTATAATTAGTGAAAAAAAGGACAAAGGGGTGTTAAATTTAATATGAGAGATAGATTTAAAGGAGCCTTATTAGGTTTAATAGTTGGAGATGCTTTAGGTGCACCATATGAAGGTTCTCCTAGAGATAGTGTTTATTTCCAAGGAGAAATGCGGGGTGGAGGTCCTCATAAAATTTCAGCTGGCCACTGGACTGACGATAGTTCAATGGCTCTTTGTTTAGCAGAAAGTTTAATCAAAGATGGTTTTGATTTAAAGAGTCAGCTTTCAAAATATGCAAACTGGTTTCAAAATGGTTATTTAAGTTCTAAGGAACGTTCATTTGGTATTGGAAGAAATACAAGCCTTTCTATTACCGATTATATAAAAGATAAAAGTATTCCCCCACAAAGAGAAATGGCAGCTGGTAATGGTTCAATAATGAGATTAGCCCCGGTACCAATGTATTTTTTTAATAATTTTAATAAAGCTGTATATTATTCCGGTAAAAGTTCCAAAGCGACTCATAATAATCCTATGGCAATTGATACCTGCAAGTTATTAGGAGCCTTTATATATTACGCATTAGAGGGTAAGGAGAAAAAATATCTAATTAATAATACTTATAAAAATTTAGATTTAGATGAAAATGTTTTAGAACGTGTGCAAGGAGATTATAAAAACAAGACAAAGGATCAGATTAATTCAGATGGTTTTGTTTTAAATACAATTGAAGCAAGTCTTTGGGCTTTTTATAATTCTAAAAGTTTTGAAGAAGCAGTAACTATTGCAATTAATTTAGGTGGTGATACAGATACTATAGCTGCCGTGACCGGTCAGATGGCTGGAGCTTTTTATGGTAGTTCTGAAATTCCTGATGAATGGATAAATAAACTAGCAAAAAAAGAACTAATTATGAGTTTAATCAGAGGACTTTATCAGTCAGGTAACCATTAAACAGAAAGGGTTTTAAAAATGAAAATAACAATTATTTATGATAATACCCTTTTTGAAAAGGGCTTTAAATCAGACTGGGGATTTTCTTGTTTTATTGAAATAAAAGGTAAACCCAATATTTTATTTGATACAGGTACTAAAGCAGATATTTTATTTAATAATATGGAAAAGTTAAATATATATCCAGAAGACATCGATGAGGTATTTATTTCACATTCTCATCACGATCATACTGGTGGACTAAAAGAATTACTTAAATTAAATAGGAGTATAAAAGTATATATTCCTGAATCTTTTAAATTCATCTCTGAAAATGAAGTTATTTCAGTAAAAAAACCAATTAAATTAAGTGAAAATGTTTATAGTACAGGAGAATTAAACAATATTGAGCAGAGTCTTATCATTATAAGAGATGAAGGTGTTGTTGTAATTTCTGGTTGTGCCCATTCTACAGTTGAAAATATTTTAAAAAGTGCTTCTCAATTCGGGAAAGTCCTTTATTTAATAGGTGGCCTCCATGGATTTAATAAATATGAATTGTTAGAAGATATTAATTATATATGTGCTACCCACTGTACCAAAAATAAAAAACAGATTAAAAATAAATATCCTAGTAAATGGATAGAAGGTGGAGTTGGAAGAGTAATTAAAATATAATTTAGATATTAAATTAATAGGCCCTAACGGGTCTTTTTTATTTTAAAGCGGATATTAAAAGGAATATTCATAAATATCAAGAATTTATAATATATGCCAAGGGGAAAAGGGGGATTAGAAGTGTTTGTAATTACAATATCAAGACAAACAGCCAGTCTAGGAGATGAGATTGCTGTTGAGATAGCTGATAAGTTAGGAGTAAAATTAATAACTAGAAATTATGTAATTGATAACTGGTTGCCTGAGATAGCAGATGAACATGATCTTCATATGCTGAGAGAAACTTCAAAATATTATCTTAAAACTGCTCAAAATGGAGAAACTTTTAAAGAATATATAATAAAAAGATTAAAAAAAGAAGCTGAAAAGCAAAGTTTAGTTATTTTAGGACTGGGTTCCCAGGTTATATTTAAAGACTATGCTCATGCTGTTCATATCAAAGTTATTTGTTCAGATAACAGACGAGTAAATAGAATAATGAAAAAATATAATATAAATAAAGAACAGGCAGTTAGGACCTTAGATTTAAGTGATAGGAAACATAGACGTTATGTACATAGATTATTTGATAAAGACTGGGAAAATATTTCATTATACCATATGAGTATAAATACAGATGGACTAGAGATAAGTGAAGCTGCTAATTTAATCATTCATCTTTTAGAAATGAAAAAAGAAAATCCCCAACCATTATTTAAGAAATATGATGAAATAAAGGAAGAAAAAATAAATATAGAAGATATAGATTTTGTTCATGAAAGTGAAAAAGATTTTGCAGAAATTCTTGATATGTATAATATAAAGTGGGAGTATGAACCCTCAGAATTTCCCCTAGAATGGGATGCGGAAGGTAATATAGCTTTGGGTTTTAGACCTGATTTTTACTTACCAGAATTTGATACATTTATTGAATTAACAACCATGAAGCAAAAGTATGTTACTGAAAAAAATAAGAAAGTAAAACTTTTACAAGAACTTTACCCTGATGTGAGTATTAATATTGTCTATAAAAAGGATTATCATAAACTGTTAAAAAGATTTGGTGTAGACGAATTAAGAGAAGATAAGGATGATAATGATGAATAAAAAAAACATAGGTGAAGTTATCTATAGTGAAGAGGATATTAAAAAAAGAATTAGAGGAATAGCTAATAGTATTAATAGAGATTTCAAAGATAAAGAACCTTTATTAGTAGGAATATTAAAAGGTTCGATCTATTTTTTATCAGATTTGAGTAGATTATTAGATATTGATCATAATATAGATTTCTTATCAGTAGGAAGGTTTCAAACCACAGAAGGGCCAAGAGAAAAAGTCAAAATTACTAAAGATCTTGACCTTAGCATTAGAAATAGAGATATTATAGTAGTTGAGGATATAATAAGAACAGGTTTAACACATAGCTATATATTAAAAAATTTGGAACCCAGAAGGCCCAAAAGTATAAATCTATGTGTATTTTTAGACTGTAAAGATCAAAGGCTAGTAGACTTGCCTATTAAATATAGTGGTTTTGATATGGATGATAGATTTGTTATTGGATATGGTTTAGATTATAAAGAAAAATACCGCAATTTAACTTTTGTTGCAGAATTTGAAGAATAAAAAAAGGCTCCAACGAACCTTTCTCGATTTTTTATTCCTTTCGCAATCTTTTTGACATCGAAGTTCTTTTTTTACTCTCGAAATCCTTTCTCTAAATCTTCCTCGGTCAATGTAGAGCTTATTTATTGATCTTAGTACTTATACAGTACTAACCATCTATAAATTTCTCTCATTAACCTCCAATTCAAAGTCCAGATTTCGCTTAAATCTAGAACCTCGATAAAAATTGTTACTTAGAATAAATCCTCTTAGGGATTCCTTGGAGCCTAGTTCTATTATAGGGTAACACCTTAAAATAGTCAAAGCAGATTTAACACCTATAATGTAAATTATGTGTTTATAGCTTGTTAATACTTTGTAATATTCATTATATCGCAAAATATCAAATAAATATAAATTATTCTTATAATTAAACATTGATTCAATCTACATAAAAATGTTATTATTAAATTACTAAAAGTATTTTTAAGAAAGGAGAGTTAAGATGGATTCAAATAAATATTTGGTTTTTGCTTTTAATGGTGAAACAAATTGTTTTGTTCACGCTTTATTAAATGCTGAAGAATTTTATGAAGAAGGGTTTGATGTAAAGTTAGTTATTGAAGGAAGTGCTACAAAACAAGTTAAATTAATGAGTGATCTTGAAAATGAATTTGCAAACTTATATAAAAGGGTTAAAGAAAAGGATTTAATTGACTGTGTTTGTCGGGTATGTGCTAAAAAGATGAATTCATTAGATTCAGCTAGAAAACAGAATTTAAAAATTTGTGATTCACTGTCTGGTCATGTCAGTATGGCTAAGTATATTAAAGATGGGTATGAGATAATTACTTTTTAATTTCTTAGGAGGTTTATAATGTTAAAAGGATTTAAAAAGTTTGTTTTAAGAGGAAATGTTGTGGAGATGGCAGCAGGTATTATTATTGGTTTGGCTTTTAATAAAATAATTAATTCCTTTGTTAATGATATACTAATGCCACCAATTAGCTTATTAGTTGGTAAGATAAACTTTGCTAACTTATATATTAACCTTAGCCAACGTGAGTTTGCCAGTCTGGCAGAAGCAGAAGCAGAAGGAGTACCCATTATCAAATATGGACTTTTTATAAATACTGTAATTGATTTTTTATTAATGGCATTTTTCCTTTATCTAATAATAACTTATTATAATAAGTTAAAGGATATTAATAAAAGAGAAGAAATAAAAGCTGCACCCGATACCAAACAATGTCCATATTGCTATTCAACCATTAATATTAAAGCAACTAAATGTCCTTTTTGTATTAGTGAACTAGAAAATTAAAATATATAAATGGGGTTGGTTATTTATGGAAAACGGAATTTTAGGCCAAATGCTATTAAATAATACTATATATGATTATTTAATTTCTCTACTGATAATTATTATAGGATTAGTAGTAGTTAGATTATTTAAATATTTATTTTTGGAAAAAATTCATAATGTAATAAAAAAAATTTCAGAAAGTTTCGGTGGGTTTTTTAATAAATCAATCGATAAAAGAATCATACCATTAACCTATTTAATTATAATATTTGTTTCTTTAAATAGACTAAGCTTAAGTTTTTCCATAGATAAAATTTTGGGAATAGTTTTTATCTTTGTTATTGTAGTATATATAACCTTATTAATCCAAGATATCATCATTTATACTATGAAAAAATATTGGGAAAAAAAGCAAAGTAATCAAGCTCAGGAAACTGTTTTTACAGTGTCAGTTTTTATTATCAAATTAACTACCTGGTTAATTGCCCTATTATTTATCTTAGATAACTTAAATATTGAGATCAGAGGTCTTATTACTGGTTTAGGAGTAGGGGGTATTGCAATTGCTTTTGCAGCCCAGACTATTTTAGCTGATATTTTCAGTTATTTTACTATCTTTTTAGATCGCCCTTTTGATATAGGGGATTTTATTATAGTGGGAGATTATATGGGTACTGTAGAACATATAGGGATTAAGACAACCAGAATTAGGAGTTTAAGTGGTGAACAGTTAGTTTTTTCTAATAATGATCTTACTAATTCCAGGATCAATAATTACAAACGAATGCAGCATAGGAGAATAAACTTTAAATTTGGAGTTGTTTATGAGACTGATGTTCAAAAGTTAGAAAAAATACCTGAATTTGTGGAAGAAATTATAAAGAGCGTACAAAAAACAACTTTTGACAGAGCGCACTTTGCATCTTATGGAGACTATAGTCTGATATACCAAGTTATTTACTATGTGGAAGACAGTGATTATAAAGTATATATGGATATTCAAGAAAGCATAAACTTAAAATTGAAAGAAAAGTTTAAAGAAGAAGGAATTGAGTTTGCTTACCCAACTCAAAGTGTACATGTTTATGATAAAGCAAAGGAAAGTAATATTCAACCAATTGATAAATTTGAGGGGGATAAAAATAATGAGTGATAAAAAAAGAGAATTTCCAGTAAGTAAATCAGAAGAGGAATGGAAAGAAAGTTTAACTAAACGTGAATATTTAGTGTTAAGAAAGGGCAAAACAGACCCTCCTTATAAAAATAAATATTATCATTTTGAGGAAGATGGTATTTTTAAGTGTGCAGCCTGTGGTAATGAACTTTTCGATTCTAAAGATAAATATGATTCAGGTTCAGGTTGGCCTAGTTTTACAAAACCGCTTAAAGAAAAAGCTGTTGATTATCGTGATGATTATAAATTATCTCATAGAAGAACAGAAGTAATCTGTAGTCAGTGCGGTAGTCATTTGGGACATCGTTTTGAAGATGGGCCTGAACCAACTGGCTATAGATACTGTATCAATTCTACTTCTCTTAATTTTGAAGAAAGGGAATAGTTTGTAAAGTATAAACTTGACTAAATTACTCGGTTATCATATAATAGCATCAGTAAAGATGCTGTTCCTTAACAACTAAATAAAAAGAAGGTGTAAAAATGGAGTATTTATATGGTCCTGTTCCTTCCAGAAGACTTGGATTATCGTTAGGAATAGACCTTATCCCATATAAAATTTGTTCTTTTAACTGTATTTATTGTGAATGTGGGGCAACGACCAAATTAACTAATAACAGGGAAGAATTTAAACCTGTTGATAAAATAATAGAAGAGTTAGATGAATATTTAAAGGAAGATCCGGAATTAGATTATATAACTTTTTCTGGTTCTGGGGAACCGACCCTATATTTACATATAGGTGAAATCATAGATTTTCTTAGAGAAAATTATCCCCAGTATGATACAGCTTTATTAACAAATAGTAGTCTTTTATCTCATAAGAAAGTTAGAAATGAAATAAAAAACCTTGATTTAATTGTTCCTTCTTTAGATTCTGTTATTGAAGAAAACTTTCAACAAATAAATCAACCACATAAAGATATTAAACTTGCAGATATTATAGATGGTTTAATTAAATTAAGAGAAGAGTTTAGCGGTAAGATGTTTTTAGAAGTCTTTATAGTTCCGGGCATAAATGATACCAAAGAAGAATACGAAAAGTTTAAAAATATTTTAAAAAAGATAAATCCTGATAGAGTGCAACTTAATACACTAGATAGACCAGGAACGGAAGATTGGGTAGAACCTGCTTCAGAAGAAGATTTAAAAAAAGCTGTTGATATAATTGGTAAAAATGCTGAAATTATTGGAAAATATTCACCTAGTGAAAAGAAAAAAGGTATCAGCCATGCTGTTAAAAAGAGAATAATAGAGACCATAAGTGTAAGGCCATGTACAGTTAAAGATTTATCAGATATACTAGATCTGCATGTTAATGAAGTAAATAAATACTTAAGAGAGATTGATAAAGAAAATAAACTAAAAATGAAAGAACAAACCAGAGGAAGATTTTATTTTTTAACTAAGGAGGAATAATCATGGCTAATGAAATAAAGGTAGACTGTGTTGGTGAAAATTGCCCAGTGCCTCTCGTAGAGACCAGAAAAGCAGTCCGCAAAGCTGAAAAAGGAGATATAATTGTAGTTCAAGGTGACCATTCAGCTTCTAAAAAAGAAATACCCATGGCAGTAGAAGCTATGGATTTAGAATTATTATCTATAGAGGATAAAAATGACCATTGGCAAATAAAAATAAAAGTTTAGAGGTGTGACTTATGGAAGACAAGGCCACTTTAATTGTTGAAAGTGGAGATTATGATAAATTATATAGTGCTTTTATTATAGGTAATGGAGCATTATCTATGGGCATGGATGTTTCTATGTATTTTACCTTTTGGGGATTAGAAAGACTTAAAAAAGGCCAACTTGATAAAGGACCACTTTCTAAAATGAACTTTTTGGGACTTGGTAAATTATATATGAAATATAAGATGAAAAAAGCAAATGTCCGTTCTTTAGAAGATATGTTACAAGATTATGTTGAATTAGGAGGCAAGATATTTGCCTGTGATATGACAATGGAAATTATGGGCATAACTAAAGAAGACTTAAGGGATGAAGTTATTACTGAATACTGTGCTGTGGGAACTTATATTAAAGAAGCCAGAGATTCAGAAATAACTTTATATATATAAAATTGAGGTGATTTGATGAATAAGGATATGGTTTATCTTGATAATTCTGCTGTTACAAGAATTGATGAGGAAGTTTTAAAAGCAATGAAGCCCTACTTTTTTGACACCTATGCTGTAGCAACTTCTGAATTTGCATATACAATGGGTATTGAAGCTAAAGATGCTTTAGAAGAAGCTAGAGCTACAATAGCTGATTCCTTAAATGCAGACACTGAGGAATTAATATTTACTTCAGGTGCTACTGAATCTAATAATCTAGCTTTAAAAGGTGTAATGTATAATCAAAAAGAAAAAGGTCATTTAATAATCTCTGACATAGAAGATTTTTCAGTTTTAAATTCAGCTAAAAAATTGGAAAAACAGGGATATGAAGTAAGTTATATTAGTGTAGATGAAAAAGGTAAGGTTAATATAGAAGAATTAAAAGAAAGTGTAAGAGATGATACTGTTTTAGTATCGATTCAACATGCCAATCAGGAAATTGGAACTGTTCAGAATATCAAAGAAATTGCTGAATATTTAGAGGATAAAGATATCTTATTCCATACTGATGCTACTCATACATTTAAAAGAATTCCAATTGATACTCAAGAAGTTCCCGTAGATTTAATAACTATTTCTGCTCATACAATTCATGGACCACGAGGTATTGGTGCCCTTTACAAAAGAAAAGGTGTAAAAATAGAAAAAATTATGGATGGTGGCTTTCAGGAAGATAATTTAAGAGCTGGTTTAGAAAATATCCCGTCTGCAGTTGGATTTGCTAAAGCAGTTGAATTAATAACAGAAGAAGAAAATGAAAAGATTAAATCATTAAGAGATACATTGATTGAAAAAGTTGAAGAACAGATAGAAGATGTCACATTAAATGGATCTAGGGAAGATAGGAGCCCTCAAAATGCAAATATAACTTTTCATTATGTAGAAGGTGAATCAATTACCCTCCACTTAGATATGAGAGGTTTTGCTGTAAGCACAGGTTCTGCTTGTTTTAGTAAATCACTTGAAGCAAGCCATGTCATATTAGGTATAGGGGGAGATCATGAAAGAGCGCATGGATCAATAAGATTTACTTTCAGCCGATACAATACTAAAGAAGATGTTAATAAAATTGTTGAGGCAATAAAAGATGTTGTAGAAAATTTAAGAGAAATTAGCCCATTAGGTAAGAAAGGAAGTGAGTAAGTAAGATGAGTTCTCCATATAGTGATAAGGTCATAGAATATTTTCAAAATCCTAAAAATGTTGGTGAGTTAGAGGATCCCGATGGAATTGCCAAAGAAGGTTCGCCAGCCTGTGGAGATATGGTACAACTTCATTTAAAAGTTGATGAAGATACTCAGAAAATTACGGATATAAAATTCCGATCATATGGTTGTGCTTCAAATATAGCTACTGGTTCTATAATAACAGAAATGGCTAAAGGTAGTACAATTGAAAACGCAAAAGATATTACCTGGCAGGAAGCTGCTGATGAATTAGGTGGATTACCAGCAGTTAAAAATCACTGTTCAGTTTTGGCAGTAGATGCACTCAAAGAAGCAATAAGAGATTATGAAGAAAAGCACGGCTTAGTTAAAGAAAAGGTACCAACCACTATGGAAGTAGTTAAAGAAAGACTAAAACATGTTATGAATCCAATCCACGGTTTAGATGTAATAAAGACTAATTTAATAGAAGATATTGAGATGAAAGATAAAACCATTATTGTACAAGTTGATCTTGCTGAAGATCATCAATTTGCACCAGTTGTTAAAGAGGATATTAAAGAAAAACTTGAACCTCGTTGGGATATTGAAGAAGTAATAGTAAAATATAAGTAAAAAAAGACATTAATTGCCCGGTAAATCCGGGCAATTTTTCTTTTATAAAACAATTAAACATTTAAAAATTAATGTTAATATAATAAGATAAAAGATAGAAAAAGAAAATAATTGGAGGTGTCTGCCATTAATTTGGAAAAAATTATAGAAGGAGTTAAAAGTTTAACTAGGGAGGTGGGTAGCTATCAATTAGAAAAGTTTAATCAAAAATTAAATATTACACAAAAATCATCTTACCTAGATTTAGTTTCAGAAGTGGACAAAAACTCAGAAAAAAAGATTGTAACTTGGATAGAAAAAAACTTTCCCAAACACAGTATTCTAGCTGAAGAAAGTGGTACTTCAGATAAAGAATCCAAATATAAATGGGTAATTGACCCTTTAGATGGTACAACTAACTATATTCATGGATTCCCTATTTTTGCAATATCTATTGCTTTAATGAAAAATAAAGAACCAGTATTAGGAGTTATTTATATACCTTATTTAAATGAGATGTATTGGGCTGTTAAAGATAAAGGTGCATATTTGAATGAGAAGGAAATTAAAGTAAATGATAAAAGTAATCTAAAAGAAAGTTTATTAGTTACTGGTTTTCCTTATGATCTTAATGAAGATGAATTTAATAATATAGATATTTTTAATAAATTATTATATAAAACAAGAGGTATTAGAAGAATAGGCAGTGCTGCTTATGATTTAGCATGTGTGGCTTCCGGTAAATTGGATGCTTTTTGGGAATTAAAGTTAAGCCCCTGGGATGTAAAAGCTGGAGTTATATTAGTAAAAGAAAGCGGAGGCAATGTAATTGAGACTAATTATCATGGTAATTATTTAATTGTAGCTGGTTCAGAAAAATTAACTAATAGTTTATATAAAGAAATCGAAAAAGTTCATAATTAAATTTAAAACAAATAAAAAAAGGAGAGCTACTTACAGCTCTCCTTTAATAATCTTTATTTAATTATTTAGGCCGATCTTTCATTTCTATAACTAACCGGTTTTTTAGATATGTTTTTAAGCCACGGTATTAGATAATAATCAATACCAAATGCTTTACCTGCTCCGGATAGCAGAGTAATTGAAATTAGAAGTATCCAGAGTGGTTCCCAAATACCGGCTGATGATCCTATAGCTCCAATAACAAAGTTTACACTCATTCCTATAGAAACTAAAGCAAATAGGAAGGTTAAGAAACCACCTATTAAGGCAAGGCCTGTTATTAATTCAGTTATAACCAGTACTCTCTGGAAAAAGACCTGATTAGGAACAACAAATATTTCCATTAAATCTATATAAAATTGCGGTGTTCCAGAACTCCATAGATAAGAAGAAGCTCCTGATACCAAATGCTCTTCTGAACCAAATAACCATCCCTGACTTACTTTGTTTATACCTTCAACTAAGAATCTTAAACCCACAAATATTCTTAAAAAGGCCAGCCAGTAGGTTCCAGATTTTTTCATCATATGTCTTACCAGCATACCAATACCTCCTCGTGTATCTTTAAATTGATGTTCTATATAATCGCCTATTAAACTGAATCCGCCGATACCAAATAAATAATGCATGTTTATAAAGTGTTTCATAAACATGGCCCAAAAGCCTTTAAGTGCAATTGTAAAATCACCGAATGGTTTTAATTCGGCTACACCATAGTTGGCCCCCACTGATACCATAATTCCATGCATTTGTGGTTCAAATACTTCTAAAGATTTATCTTTTGTTTTTGCTTCAATATTTTCAGCTACACATTCTCCACCTTGTACTGCTGCCTCAACTAATTGAGGAAGAGCTCGTTCGCGGTCATGTGTAAATAAAGCATTATCACCGATCGCATATACATTGTCATATTTAGTAGTTTGTAAATACTTATCTACTTTTATGCGATTGTCTTTACTTAATTCGAGGTCAGTTTTCTTAAGAATTTCTTTACCTTTGACTCCACCAGTCCAAATAACTGTATTAGAATCAATTCTTTTTCTTATATCGGAATCTGCACTAGTTTCACTTATTTCAATGTAATCTTTAGTCACATTGCAAATAGCATATCCATCAATTACTTCAACGTCTAATTCTTCACTCAGATATTCTTCTGCAAAGTCACATTGTTTGTCACAGAGAACAGGTAAAATTCTTTCTAAGGCCTCCACTACTATTAAATTAACTTCGCTTCTGGAGACATCATAGGTTTGACAGAGATCATCAAACCATTCCGCTAATTCACCAGCAGTTTCTATACCAGTGAAACCACCTCCACCAATAACGAAGGTTAGCATCTTTTTCCTTTTTTCTAAATCTGATTCATTAGCTGCTAGTTTAAACATATTTCTGATATGTTCTCTTAGTTTAACAGCGTCATCTTCTGACCATAATGTAAATGAATTATGTTCCATACCTGGTATATTATAAAAAGTAGGTTCACTACCTACACCCAAAATTAGATGGTCATATTCATATTCATGGTCGCTAGAAGCAATTTTATTATTGGCTAGGTCGAAGTTTATTATTTTATCTTTAATAACATTAACTTTGGTGTTTTCAAAAAGTTGGTCTAAAGAAATTTCTACACCACTTTTACCGACCCTGTTTCCAGCAACTTCGTGTAACTCGGTTAGTAAGATATGTTCGTCACGATCGTTAATTAAATTAATATGTACATCTGGATCTTTACGGAATTTTTTATTTAAATTTTTGGCTGCTTCTATACCAGCATATCCCGCCCCGAGTATTACTATTCTCTTGCTCATATAATCCCCCTTTACTTATTATTGTGATATGGTATGTGAATTATAATACATATTTTAATATAAAATTCACAAAAATAATTATTAATTTATATTCTTACTTACTAAAATAATAACCTATTTCGCAAAGATTTTCAAGATAAATCTGAGTTATTCTATAAAATTTATCAATATGATTTGCAATTTATGAAATAATTAATTATAATATATTACAGAATCCATAAAAGGAGGGATAGCTGTGAGAAAAATCACAAAAAAATCAATTTTATCTTTAATTGCAGTATTCGTATTAGTAGCAGCTTTTTCAGGGGCTGTAGTTGCACAAGATCTTAACGATGGACAATATGTAGGCTATGTACCAGGAGATCATGGAGACATAGTTATTGAAGTGAAAGTTAATTTTGGTGAGATTACTGGTGTAGAAATTTTAAATAACTTAAAAACTACTCAGTATCCACACGAACAAGCAAGAGAATATTTTGTTAACTTTCCTTCAGCAGTTATAAGAAACCAAGGTACAGAAGGAATTGACGCCATCTCTGGTGCCACTGGTTCTCATAATTCTTATACAGAAGCTGTAGACATGGCTTTAAGTATTGCTCGCGATAATTATGATGACAATACTTATTATGGTGTAAGTAGAGACTATGCACATGGTCATTATTTAGTTGAAGCTGTAATTGAAGGGGAAGAAATTAAATCTATTAACTTAATTACAGCTAAGAATCCAGAAGAGGAAGCATTAGTTGGAGACAAAGTAGAGGGCGAATATCCACATGAACCTGCTGTAAAAGCATTTAATGAATGGCCAGAAAAAGCTCTTAATAATCAAACAACTGATGTAGATGTAGTTTCAGGTGCTACACACACAATTGAAGCTTTAAATGATGCTCTAGCGCAATGCTTAACACAAGCTGGTTTAAATCCTGATGATTATAAATAAATTTCAAACATAAGTTTAATATTACTTGAACAAGAGCCCTTTCAAGGGCTCTTGTTTATAGTATAATAAAGGTAAATAAGGTTGTAGATATAAATGAATTATAAAAGATTTTTAGTGGCAATCATAATATTAATAATAATTATTGGTGGAATGTATTTTATTGGTGATAACAATCAAAATAACGTAACCTCTATTCCTGAAACTACTGATAATATAGAAAATAATAATAACAGTGAAATAAAAAAGACAGATGGTTCAGAGTTTTTAATGAATACTTTAGTCAGGTTAAGAATACATGATGAACAACCTCAAGCTATTTTAGAGGAAACCTTTAATAAATTGAGATATTTAGAAAATAAATTAAGTAAAACAATCACTGAAAGTGATGTATCTAATATTAATAAAAATGCAGGTAATAAGGCAGTAGAAGTCAGTGATGATACATATAAATTATTAAAAGAAGCTTATCAATTTGCTGAAAAAACAAATGGTGCTTTTGACCCCACTATTGGTCCTTTAGTATCTTTATGGGGAATAGGGACAGAAGAACAAAAAGTCCCATCTGAATCAGAAATTCAAAGTGCTTTAAAAAAAGTTAATTATAAAAAACTTGAGTTAAAGGATAATAATAAAGTGTTTTTGCAAGAAAAAGGAATGTCTATTGATTTAGGGGCAATTGCTAAAGGTTATGCAGCAGATTTTGTACTAAAATATTTTAATGAAAAAGATGTAGAAAGTGCCTTTATAAATATGGGCGGTAATGTGTCTGTACACAGAGATAAAATAGATAATACTTTATGGAGTATTGGAATCCAGGATCCCGATCAGACACGGGGTAATATTATTGCTGCCATAGATGGTGAAGACATGTCAGTTGTTACATCTGGTAATTATGAGAGATACTTTACTCAAGATGGAGTAAGATACCATCATATAATTAACCCAGAAACTGGTTATCCTGCTCGTAAAGGTGTTATAAGTTCTACTGTTATTTCTAACAATTCTAGTTATGCAGATGCCTTATCGACTTCATTTTATATATTAGGAGTAGAAAAATCATTTGAAATTGCAAAATCAATGGAAGATATAAATATAGTTTTAGTTACAAAAAATGATAAAGTTTATGTAAGCGAAGAGCTTAAAGATAGAATAAGATTAACAACTGATAAACTTGAAATTATATATAGATAATTTAAAGTAAATGTAGGTGATAAAATGTTTTGGGATGAGTACCCAGATTTTGCTGATGAATTAAGTAATTTTGAAAAATATTTTCGTAATAAATTATCAAGTAGCAATGAACTAATAACTCAAGAGATTAAGAGATTAGCTGAAGCAGGGGGCAAAAGAGTAAGACCTGCCTTATTAATCTCGGTTTCTCATTTGGGTGATTTTAAAAAAGATAGAATTTGGCCAATGGCCGCTGCTATAGAGATGATACATTTAGCTACTTTAATACATGATGATGTAATAGATAAATCTTCTTTAAGAAGAGGTGTGAAGACTACTCATCATAAATATACTAATAAAACTGCAATATTTATGGGAGACTACTTATTTGCTCTTTCTATGGAAATCATATTAGAAGAATTTGGTAATGAAAAAATTGATGGAGCGTTATTAAGACAAATGAAAAACACAATAAAAAGCATTAAAAACCTCTGTGAAGGAGAAGTATCCCAATTTGAAAGACAGTTTGAAAAGATACCTACATTTAAAGAATATTTGGAAGCAATAAAAAGAAAAACTGCTTTGCTTTTCAAAGCCAGTGCCATGTTAGGTGCTGATTTATCTGGTATGAATAAGTACAAGGTATATAAAATGGGAAAATTAGGTTATTATATGGGGATGGCTTTTCAAATGGTTGATGATCTTTTTGATTTTGAAGATAAAAATAAAGAATTAGGAAAACCACAGCGAAATGACTTTACACAAGGAATTTATACTTTGCCGATAATTTATGTTTATAATGAAATGGATGATAAGGAAAAGATACATAAATACTTAAAAAAACCAGATAAGTATTCAGAAGAAATAAAGGTCCTTGTTCATGAAAAAGGTGGGATTGAATATACAAAAAATCTTGCCTATAGATATAAAGAAAAGGCCCAAAAAATAATAGGACCATATAATGATAATAAGTATGGTGAAATCATTAATTGGTTGACAGAAAAAATAATAGGAAGGAATTTTTAAAACATCGGTTAAACGATGTTTTTTTTTATATATTTTTATGGTATAATAATTTAAGTAGAACAACAGTTCGCTTTAAGGTGGAATTTATTATGAATATAGAACAAATGAAAAGCCATTTACAAAACAAACCAAAATTTATGAAACGGATTACAGCTTGGAGAGAAATTGAAGGTAGAAATGGTAAATATGTAAATTTACCAGAAGATTTAGATCCAAGACTGCAAAAAGTACTTAAAGAAAAGGGCATCGAAAGTTTATATAGTCATCAAAAACAAGCATATGATTATATCATAAAAGAAAAAGATACTGTTGTAGTGACTCCAACTGCTTCCGGTAAAACTCTCTGCTATAATCTACCTGTTTTAAATTCAATTTTGGAAGATGATAATAGCAGAGCTTTATATATGTTTCCTACAAAAGCTTTATCTCAAGATCAGCTATCAGGTTTATATGAATTAATACAAGCCCTTGAGGAAGATATAAAAACATATACTTATGATGGTGATACTCAGGTGAGTGCAAGAAAAAGTATTAGGGAGTCTGGACATATTGTAATTACTAATCCTGATATGCTGCATGTGGGGATTTTGCCCCATCATACTAAATGGATAAAACTTTTTGAAAATTTAAAGTATGTTGTTATTGATGAGGTACATAGTTATCGAGGTGTATTTGGGAGTCATGTCGCTAATGTAATCAGAAGATTAAAAAGGATATGTAATTTTTATGGTTCTGATCCTTTGTTTATTTGTGCTTCTGCTACAATTGATAACCCAGGTGAATTAACTACTAAGCTAATTGATAAAGAAGTAGAAGTGGTTGATGAAAATGGGGCACCGGCTGGTCCCAGGGATTTTATATTTTATAATCCTCCGGTTGTTAATAAAGAATTAGGTATTAGAAGGAGTTATGTTTTAGAAAGTAAAAAGATAGCCTCAATCTTTTTGAAAAATAAAATAAAAACAATAATATTTACGAGAAGTAGATTGAGGACTGAGATTATTCTATCTTATTTAAGAGATGATAAACCCCAAGATGTAAATATTAGAGGTTATCGAGGTGGATATTTACCCTCTGAAAGACGACAAATTGAAAAGGGATTAAGAGAAGGAGATATTCATGGAGTTGTAAGTACTAATGCCTTAGAACTTGGGGTTGACATAGGTCAATTAGATGTTAGTATTTTGGCTGGTTATCCTGGTACTATTGCTAGTTCTTGGCAACAGGCTGGTAGAGCTGGTAGAGGTCAGCGGAGGTCAATATCAATTATGGTGGCATCAAGTAGTGCCCTGGATCAATATATTGTTAATAATCCTGAATATTTTTTCGAACAGCCTGCTGAAAGCGCTCTTATTAATCCAAATAATTTAATGATCTTACTTTCTCATATTAAATGTGCTGCTTTTGAACTTCCTTTTGAGGAAGGGGAACTGTTTGGTGTTGAAACTACTGAAGAGATCCTCCATTATCTAGAAGAAAATAATGTATTAAGATTTAAGGGTGGTAAATGGTACTGGTCTGCAGAAAGATATCCTGCTGAAGATATTAGTTTAAGAAGCGCTTCTTCGGATGATTTTGCGGTTATTGATAGAACTAAAACCGGTAAACCAAGAGTGATTGGGCGAGTGGATTACTTCAGTGTACCTACAACTATTCATGAAGATGCTATATATATACATGAGGGTAAACAGTATCAGGTGAAAGAATTAGATTATGACGGTAAAAAAGCGTATGTAAAAGAAGCGGATGTAAACTTCTATACAGATGCTAATCTAGCTGTTGACTTAAGTGTGCTTGACCAATTTGAAAAAAAAGGACTACCCAAAAGAACATCTGAACATGGTGAGGTAGTTGTAAGTGCTCAGGCTACTATGTATAAAAAAGTTAAGTTTAATACCCATGAAAATGTTGGGTTTGGAGATATTAACTTACCAGAAGTTGAAATGCACACAACCTCCTGGTGGATGAGTTTAGATGAAGTATTTGAAATCAAATTAAACAAAAAAGTATTAGAAAATGCTCTTTTAGGTCTTTCTAATCTTTTAGAAAATATTGCTCCAATTTATTTAATGTGTGATCCTGGTGATATCAACTCAACTGTGCAAATAAAGTCTCCTTTTACAGGAAAACCTACTATATATATTTATGATAGTTATCCTGGTGGAGTTGGATTGAGTGAAAAATTATTTAGAATTGATTATAAATTATTAAAATCAGCATATAATTACTTAAATAAATGTCCTTGTGATGGTGGTTGTCCGGCTTGTATTGGTCCTATAAATGAAGTGGGCTTAAATGTTAAAGAGAAAACACTTTACCTTTTAGAGGAGGTACTCAAGGGTGAATCTGAGGGATAAATTAAAAAAATTTGAGAAAAGTCAAAAACCTCATAAACCTGTGAAAAAAAATAGAGAATATGAAAATAAAGATGCTTTCAGTAATATATTAATAAATAATAAACAAGGTAGTTATATAAAATCAGTTAATAAATATAAAAGTGATTATAAACACGCTCTATATAAAATTAAAAAATTTCAAAAAAAATTGAACCAAGAAGTACTTTTTACCATTGCCAATGACCGTATTGATAATTTAGATGATAGTATTATAAACAATATGCTCTTTATTGATACAGAAACGACTGGTTTAATGGGTGGAACAGGAACTGTATCTTTTTTAATTGGAGTAGGCTATTTTGCCAATGGAGATTTTATAGTTGAACAATATTTGATGAGAGATTATGATGAAGAAGCAGCTATGTTAAAAGATATTAAAAAATTATTAATAAAGCATAATATAATTGTTTCTTTTAATGGTAAGAGTTTTGATTTACCTTTGATAAATACCAGATTGATTTTAAATAGATATAGAAGACCGGAATATGATTTTCATGTTGATTTACTACATTCTGCTCGTAGGTTATGGTCTTTTTTAGATTCTTGTTCTTTGAAATCACTTGAGGAAAATGTATTAAACTTTACGAGAAGTGATGATATACCAGGACATTTAATACCAGGTATTTATTTTGAATTCTTGGAAAATAAGGATTTAGAATTATTAGCTCCTATTTTAGAGCATAATCTTTATGATATTTTATCGTTGGTGACTCTTTTTACCCATTTAAAAGAAATTTATTTAAATAATGTAGATAATTTAAATGCATATGAACTATATCATATGGGTAGAATAAAAGAAAAAGAAAAAAAATATCATGATTGTATTAATTATCTGGAAGAATCTATAGAAAATTCAGATGGAAATTTCTTGAAATATAAAGCTTTAAAAAAATTAAGTTGGCAATATAAAAGGATAGAACAGTATGAGAAAGCAGTTGAAATATGGGAGGAAATGATTGCAAAAGATAAACAAGGAATTTTTCCCTATATAGAAATGGCTAAGTATTTAGAACATAAAAAGAAAAATTTAAGCAAAGCTTTACAATATACTCGTAAAGCCATAGAATATCTACATAAGAAACGAATAATTGTTAAAAATTATGATAAAAAAATAGCTGATTTAGAACATCGAAGAGAGAGATTAATAAAAAAATTAAATAAAGCCTAATATGTTTTTAATTATAATCAAAAATATGATAAAATATAGAAAAGCCCTTAGGAGTGAGTATTTTGAAAGAAAAAAGAGTAAATACATTTTCTATTGTTGGATATGATCCTGATAAAAAAGAATTAGGAATTGCGGTTCAATCTAAATTTCTGGCCGTGGGTGCTGTTGTGCCATGGGCAAAAGCAAATGTTGGGGCTATCGCCACACAAGCTCTTGCCAATTTAGATTATGGAGAAAAAGGTCTTAAATATTTAGAAGATGGTAATTCTCCAAAAGAGGTAATTGATAAGTTGAGGGCAGAAGATGATAATGATCAAAGTAGACAGGTTGGCATTGTTTCAGCTAATGGTGATTCTGCTACTTTTACAGGTGATGATTGTTATGATTGGGCAGGCGGTATTTCAGGTGAAAATTTTGCCTGCCAAGGTAATATATTAGTAGGTGAAGAAACTGTACAAGCAATGGCTGATACTTTTAAGTCAGAAACTGGAGATTTAGCTGATAGATTAGTAACTGCTTTAGAAGCTGGTCAAAAAGCAGGTGGAGATAAGAGAGGTAGACAGTCTGCAGCACTGCTTGTTGTCAAAGAAAACGGCAGTTATGGAGGATATAATGATAGATATATAGATTTAAGAGTAGATGACCATGAAACACCTATCCAAGAGTTAAAAAGAATTTTAAATATATTTTATTTATATTTTGGTGATAAAGAAGTTGAAAAAGTGGAACTAACAGATGAAGTAATTAAAGAGATTAAAAAACATCTTAAAGATTTAAATCTATTTTTAGGTCAAATAGATTCTGAAAATAATAAGGAATTCAAAAGTTCTTTAGAAACTTTTTATCACCAAGAAAACTTTGAAGAGAGAGAACAAAAAGAAGGTTTTTTAGATAAAGATATTCTAAACTATATGAAAAATAAGGCAGAATAAATAACGGAGGTGCTTATTAATGGATCGCAAAGAATTTATTATTGAAATCGATGATATGTCAGACAGAAAGTTAAGACAGCTATTGAACTTTGTTTATGAGCAATTTGAGAAAGAGGATAAAGTGGATTTGCTCAAAGACAAAATCGATGAAATCAAAAAGTTTAGTTAAACTTAAAAAAATACTTACTTAATGGATATTAGCTAGTTAAAGAAAACAGTTTTAAAACATAATATTATAATCTTAATTTAATGAATAAACATTTATACTCATAATTAAAGAAATTAAGATAATAGTTACTGTTTTACTTGACATTATGAGGTTCTTGTGCTAAGATTATTAATGTTTGACAGTATGCGAAAGTGGCGGAATTGGCAGACGCGCTAGATTTAGGATCTAGTGGGGCTTCCCCGTGGGGGTTCGAGTCCCCCCTTTCGCACCATTTATTCAGTTAAACATTGAACTTTGCCTTAAACCCCGAATTGGCTTAAGCCATATCGGGGCTTATTGACATTGTGCTGAAAAAATATAATTGTTTGTTATGAAAGGATGATTTTGCAGTGGAAATAAACATGAATCAGCTTGAAGGAAATAAAGTTGAACTAGAAGTAGAAATAGAAGCTAAAAGAGTTAATGAAGCTTTAGAACAGGCTTATAAGAAAGTTGTAAAAGATATTGATATTTCAGGGTTTAGAAAAGGAAAAGTACCTCGTAAAGTTTTGGAAGCTAGATATGGAAAAGAAATTCTTCATAAAGATGCTTTAGATATTTTGATACCAGAAGGTTATCGTGAAGCTTTAGAAGAAACAGATATAGAACCTATAGATCAACCTGATATTGAAGATTATTATATTGCTGAAGATGAACCAGCTACTTTTAAAGCTATTGTTGAAGTTAAACCGGAAGTTGAATTAGGTGATTATAAGGATCTAGGTATTGAAAAAGAAAATGCTGAAGTCACTGAAGAAGAAATCCAAGAAGAGATCGATAGAGTCAGAAATCAACATAGTCAATTAGTTGCTTCTGATAAAGAAGTAGTTGAAGAGGGCGATTTTGTAATAATTGACTTTGAAGGTAAAAAAGATGGAGAACCGTTCCCAGGTGGAAGTGCTGAAGAATATAGCCTAGAAATTGGTTCTAATACCTTTATTCCTGGTTTTGAAGAGCAGTTGATAGGTGCTAAAGTTGGCGATGAGTTAGAATTAAATATTACTTTCCCAGAAGATTATAATGCTAAAGATTTAGCTGGGGAAGAAGTAGTATTTGATGTCGAAATTAAAGAGATAAAAGAAAAAGAACTACCTGAATTAGATGATGAATTCGCTAAAGAAGTTAGTGATTATGAAACTTTCGAAGAATATAAAGAAAGTATAAAAGAAAGACTACAGGAAAACAAAGAAGAACGCACTCAAAGAGAATATGAAAATAAATTAATTGAAAAAGCATCTGAAAATGCGCAAGTAAATGTACCTGAAAAAATGGTAGAAGATGAACTAAATAAAATGTTCCAAAATTTTGCGCAAAGTGTTTCCCAGCAAGGTATGGAAGTTCAAGATTATTTAGATTATATGGGTACAGATGAAGAAGGCTGGAAAGAACAGAATAAAGAAGCAGCCGAAAACAGAACTAGAAGTAATCTTGTCTTAGAGGCTATTGCAGAAAAAGAAGATATAGAAATTAGTGAAGAAGAAATTGAAGAACAAGTACAAGAAATTGCTGAAAGTAATGACCAAGATCCTGAACAAATCAAAGCATTCTTACAAATGCAGGGTCAGTTAGAAGGTTTAAAAGATGGTCTTAAAATGCAAAAGACCATTGAATATTTGAAAGAAAATAACTAACAATCTTATAAATATAAGGGGGAGTTAATGATGAGTGGTTTAGTCCCTATGGTAGTAGAACAAACTAACCGAGGAGAACGTTCCTATGATATATATTCTAGATTATTAAAAGACAGGATTGTATTTTTAGGTAGTCATGTAACAGATGATATTGCAAATTTAATAATAGCACAATTACTCTTTTTAGAAGCAGATGATCCTGATAAGGATATATATCTATATATTAATAGTCCGGGAGGCTCTGTAACCGCTGCTTTAGCTATTTATGATACCATGCAGTATATCAAACCAGATGTTGTAACTATTTGTATGGGTCAGGCAGCAAGTGCTGGTGCTTTACTATTAGCAGCAGGTGAAGATGGCAAAAGATATGGTCTTCCTTATGCCCGTGTTATGATTCACCAACCTGCTGGTGGTGTTCAAGGTAAAGCAACTGAAGCAGAAGTTCATATAAAAGAATTGATGAGAATTAAAGATTTATTAAATGATATTTTAAGTGATCACACTGGACAACCCGTAGAAAAAATTAGTGAAGATGTTGAAAAAGATTACTTCATGACCTCTGAACAGGCGGTTGAATATGGTATTATTGATAAAGTAATATCAAGAAGTGAAATGAAAGATAAATAAGAGGATTGATATTAGAGGTGATTAAATGTTTAAATTTGATGATGAAGATGGACAACTAGAATGTTCATTTTGCGGAAAATCACAAGATGAAGTTAAAAAATTAATTGCAGGTCCAGGTGTATATATTTGTAATGAATGTGTAGATCTCTGTAATGATATATTAAAAGAAGAACTAAGCGTAGATTTAGATCTTAATTTTAGTAATATACCTAAACCAAAAGAGATAAAGGAAATATTGGACCAATATGTAATTGGCCAGGACCGTGCAAAAAAGACTTTATCGGTAGCAGTATATAATCATTATAAAAGAATTAATTCAGATATGAAGATAGATGAAGTAGAATTACAAAAAAGTAATATTTTAATGGTAGGCCCAACAGGCTGTGGTAAAACACTTTTAGCACAAACTTTAGCTAGAATATTAGATGTACCATTTGCTATTACTGATGCTACTTCTTTAACTGAAGCAGGTTATGTAGGAGAAGATGTTGAAAATATATTATTAAAGTTAATTCAAGCCGCTGATTATGATATTGAAAAAGCGGAAAAGGGCATTATTTATGTTGATGAGATTGATAAACTAGCCCGCAAATCAGAAAACCCTTCTATTACTAGAGATGTTTCTGGAGAAGGTGTACAACAGGCATTGCTTAAAATTATTGAAGGAACCACAGCAAATGTACCTCCTAAAGGTGGTAGGAAACATCCCCACCAACAGTTTATCCAAATAGATACTACTAATATATTATTTGTTTTTGGAGGAGCATTTGATGGTCTAGAAAAAGTAATTAAATCAAGGGTCTCTGAGAAAGTGATGGGCTTTGGTGCTGACATTAAAACCAAAGAAGAGAAAGAAAATATTGGAGATATCTTGAAACATGTCTTACCTCAGGATTTACTACATTATGGTTTAATACCTGAGTTTATTGGTAGAATGCCTGTCATAGCAACGCTTAATGAATTAAGTGTTGATGACTTAGTACAGATTCTCACAGAACCTAAAAATGCTCTTACTAAACAATATAAAAAGTTCTTTGAGATGGATCATGTAGATTTAGAATTTACTGAAGGAGCTCTTAGAGCAATTGCTAGAAAAACTTTAGAAGTAAATACTGGAGCAAGAGGGTTAAGATCTGTGGTAGAGGACACGATCTTAGAAATAATGTATGATTTACCTTCCCAAAATGATATTACAAAATGTATTATTGATGAAGGGGTAATTGAAAAAAGCAAAGATCCGAAGTTAATTCGCAAGAGTGATGTCGGAAATGATAGAGAAGAAAGTGCATAAGACCTTAACAGAGATAATAATGAGATCTCATTATTATCTCTTTTTTTAACTTTAAATATTATTTATTTTATTAAACTTTTAAGATATAATAAAGATAAGAAATAATACAAATCATAACTATATATTATAAATTGATATTATAGTGAGTGAGGTGAAGATTATGAAAGATCTAGAAGAAGTAAAAATTAGTGATGGAGATATAGAAAAAATAGATGAAGACTATATTGAACTACCTTTATTAGCTTCAAGAGGTGTAGTGGTGTTTCCACATATGGTAATACCCTTATTAGTAGGTCGAGATAAATCTGTAGAAGCATTAGAAAAAGCTATGCTAGAAGAAAAAAGAATTTTAATTGCTGCTCAAAAAGATGAGGAAATTGAAGATCCGGAAATAGATGATCTTTATCAAGTTGGTACTATTACTGAGGTTAAGCAACTAGTTAAATTGCCTAATGGTATGATTAAGGTAATTGTGGAAGGTATTCAAAGAGCGAGTATAAAAGAATTCTTAAAAACAGATGAATTTTTTAAAGTTAAAGCTGAAGTATATAATGAAGAAGATAAACATTACACAGAAGAAGATTATGAAATAGAAGCACTTATGAGGTCAGTTGTAGATTATTTTAAGGAGTATGTTAAATATAATCGCAATTTTCCAGCTGAGACAATGGTTTCTGTAATAAATATTGAGGAACCAGGTAGATTGGCTGATATTATTGCTTCTAACCTTGAATTAAAATATAAAAAAGAGCAGGAATTACTAGAAGCTTTTTCAAATAAAGAAAGACTTGAACTACTCATGAAAATTATCAAAAAAGAAATAGAAATTCTTAAGATTGAAAATGATATAAATGAAAAGGTTAAGGACCAAGTTGAAAAAACGCAAAAAGAATACTTTTTAAAAGAAAAGTTAAAAGTTATCAAAGAAGAACTCGATGAAGAGGATATGGATGAGATAGAAGAGTACAAAAAAAAGATGCAGGAAATTGATTTTCCTGATGAAGTAGAAGAAAAGATGGAAAAAGAGATTAAGAAGTTAAACAAAACTCCTTCTATGTCACCAGAATCTACTGTGATAAGAAATTATTTAGATTGTATGTTAGATTTACCTTGGGATGAAGAAAAAAATACAGAAATTAATATAAAGGAAGCTGAAAAGATATTAGAAGAGGACCATTATGGATTAGAAGATGTCAAAGAAAGAATAATAGAATATCTTGCTGTACGAAAAATATCTAAAAAGAAGAAAAGCCCTATTCTTTGTCTTGTAGGTGCACCTGGAGTCGGCAAAACCTCTCTAGGTCGTTCTGTAGCCCGCGCTTTAGAAAGAGATTTTGTTAGAATGTCATTAGGTGGCGTAAGAGATGAAGCTGAAATAAGAGGCCATAGAAGGACTTATATAGGATCTAGACCAGGCAGAATAATTAATTCTATGCGTGATGCAGGTAGTAAAAACCCAGTGTTTTTATTGGATGAAGTAGATAAAATGTCTGCTGATTTTAGAGGAGACCCTGCTTCTGCATTATTAGAAGTATTGGATCCTGAACAAAATAATGAATTTACAGATCATTATTTAGAAGTTCCTTTTGATTTATCAGATGTTTTATTTATTACAACAGCTAATGTTACCAGTACTATTCCCGCACCACTTTTAGATAGAATGGAAGTAATAGAGTTACCAGGTTATACAGAAGATGAAAAAGTAAAAATTGCAGATCAACATTTGATACCACGTATTTTAAATGAACATGGTTTAGCTGAAGACCAGATTAATATTTCCAATAATGCCCTATATAAAATAATAAGAGATTATACTAGAGAAGCGGGTGTAAGAAATCTTGAAAGAGAGATTTCTGCAATAGTAAGAAAAATCAGTAAAGAAATAGTTGAAGGTAGAGATAAAAAAGCTAGAATTACTAAAAGAAATGTAGATAAATATCTCGGAGTACGTAAATTTAAATATGAAGTTGCTAAAAAGGAAGATAGAGTTGGGGTCGCAACTGGCTTAGCATATAATCAAGCTGGTGGAGACATACTTGATATTGAGGTGGCAGTTGTGCCTGGCAATGGCGATGTAACCCTAACAGGTTCTTTAGGAGATGTAATGCAGGAATCTGCTAAAGCTGCCTTAAGTTATATAAGATCAAAACATGAAGAATTAAGTCTAGATAAGGACTTTCATGAAAACTATGACCTTCATATACATGTACCTCAGGGAGCAGTGCCAAAAGATGGGCCTTCTGCTGGTATAACAATCGCTCTTGCAGTTGCTTCGGCTTTAACTAATAGAAAAGTAAGAGGCGATTATGCTATGACCGGTGAAATTTCATTAAGAGGCAGAGTATTACCAGTAGGTGGAATAAAGACTAAGATATTAGCAGCTAAAAGAGCTGGAATAAATAAAATAATTCTACCTAAAGAAAATGAAGAATCACTGGAAGAAATACAAAATTATCTTAAAAAAGATCTAGAAATAAAATACGTTGAGCATATAGATGAAGTAATTGATCTATTGTTATTGGAGGAATAACTAGTGAAAATTAACAATCCTGAATTTGTTAAAAGTGCGCATACAATTGATGGTTATCCTTATAATAATCTCCCGGAGATCGCTTTTGCCGGGAGATCTAATGTAGGGAAATCTTCAATGATTAATAAAATATTAAACAGAAAAGCATTAGCTAGAACCAGTTCTAAACCAGGTCATACTAGAAGTATAAACTTTTATAATATTGACAATAATTTCTTTTTAGTTGATTTACCTGGTTATGGTTTTGCCAAAGTATCTAAAGAAGAAAAAGATAAGTGGAGTATGCTAATTGATGACTATTTACATTATAGAGAAAATCTAGCAGGCTTAGTAATGATTGTTGATTCCAGACATAAACCTACTAAACAAGATAAAGTAATGTTGAATTGGATTAGAGAAGTAAATATACCTAAAATTATTGCTGCAACCAAAGCTGACAAATTATCTAATAATCAAAAAGCTAAACAAAAAAAGGTTATTAGAAAATCTTTAGGATTAAATGATTTAGAGCAGTTTACGTTTTTTTCTGCTAAAACAGGTAAAGGAAAAAAAGAATTGTTTTCATTTATAAACCATATTATTAAGTAGAGGTGCAGTGATGGAATCTCAATCATATACAAGTTCATTTGCAGTTATATATGATGATGTAATGCAGAAAGTACCGTATTATTATTGGTATAAATATTTAAAATACCTTTTAAAATTTTATAATAAAAAACCTGATAATATTTTAGAATTAGCCTGTGGTACGGGTAATATGTTGAAGTATTTTGCTAAAGAAGCAGAAACCCTCTATGGTGTAGATAAATCTAAAGATATGCTTTCAGTAGCTCAAAGTAAATTAAGAGAATATAATTTTGTAAATTTTTTTAATACAGATATGAGTGAAAAATATCAGTATGGAGAATTTGATTTTATCTATTCAATATTTGATAGTTTAAATTATATCTTAAATTATGAAGATTTAGTTGATGTATTTAAAAATGCACATGATAATCTAAATCAAGATGGTATTTTCATATTTGATATGAATACTATTTACAGATTAATGGATATAAATGAAGGAACTAATAAAATAGAGGGTGAGGATTATACCTGTTATTGGCGTGATATTATAGATAGAGAATGTAAAAGATGGATTGTTGAACTAAATATATATTTAGATCGAGGAGAAAATATTAAAAATTTTACAGAGGAACATATAGAAACTAGTTATTCATTAAAGAAAATCAAAGAAGGTTTAAAACAAGCCGGATTTAAAAAAGTTGATATTTATAAATCTTTTACTTTTAGAACTGGCAAACCTAAAAATAATAGAATCCATTTTGTGGCTTTAAAAGAAAAACCCAAAGAAAATTTTATTAAAGAGTTATTCATTAAATTTAAATGGAATATTATAAGTCCTTTTATATCTATCTTTTGATAGAAAATAATCAATTGATTTTTGTTTTAACAGATAATATACTAATTTAATAGTGGGGCTATAGCTCAGTAGGATAGAGCGGCAGATTCCTAATCTGTAGGCCACAG
>CAYSHP010000016.1:0-38649 GCA_964430875.1 uncultured Halanaerobiales bacterium | reverse complement strand
TTTATTTAACAAGCTCCTTTTTAATCTTGTTTATGATTAGGTGGGAGAAGTTGACGGTAGGTGATAATTATAATTTTAAAAAGTTGTATTAATCGTCACAATATTTACTATTTATTGTAAAACTAAATTTATCACTACGATAATAGGTTTTATTATACTCTATAGGCAATCTATTTTGATCAAATACAGTTACTTCTTTTTCAACTAAAGCTGAATTTAATTGAATGTCTAATATTTGTGAATCTTCTTCTTTAGCGGTTTTAACATTAAGAGTTCCTCTGGCATAGTTAGGTTCTATATCATATTTTTCTTCAAGTATTTTATAAAGAGATTGATTAAAGTTTTCCTCTGTGATATCTTCAAATCTTTTTAGTGGCAAATAAGTTTTTTCAAGCATTAGTGGCTCATTATCAATATATCTAACTCTTTTTATATAAAGTAACTTATTGTTTTCATTATCTAAAATTGTATTTATTTTTTTATCACTTTCAATAATCTTTTTTGATAATAAGTTGGTTTCTATTTCTAAACCTAATTTATTAATAAAACTTGTGGTACCACTAGTATTGTGCAAATTCATTGTGATTTTCTCATCATCAATAAATATACCTTTGCCTACTTTTTTGGTGCATAGACCTTCAGTAACTAGTCCTCTCATAGCTTTTCGAACTGTAGCCCTATTTACATCAAGTTGAGCACTAAGTTCTCTTTCTGATGGTAATTTAGTATTAGGAATCAACTCTTCGTTTTCTATTTTTTCACGTATTTGATCTTGAATTTGATAATAAATGGGGACCATACTATTTTTGTTTACTTGGATATCCACAAACAACACCCCCTTTAAATATGTTTAATATTCAATTTTACCCATATATTTTCTGGTATCTGGTGGATGATTTCTATGTGCAGCTAATTTTTTAAAATATACAGATTTTATTGTGGAAATAATGATTGGGGAGAAAAGACCTCTTAATTCTTTATTTATACCGGTTAATTCATAGTTTTTAGGATCAATTAAAGTAACATTATTACAATATTTTTCTGTGAAGTCTAAAGTTCTTTGGATTAGTGGTCTAGTTTTATCTTCTCCATTAAATATTATTAAATTAGAATTATCCCTTACAATTTCAAAAGTCCCATGGAAAAATTCACCAGCATGAACTGGTTGTGCTTTAATCCACTGCATTTCTTCTAAATTACAGGTTGCAAATTGATAAGCTTCACCCCAGTTAGGACCAGAAGCAATAACTAAAAAGAATTCTGCATTTTTATATTTTTTTGCAAACTTTTCTGCTTCACTTTCAACTTCTTGTTTTAAATTAACTAGTAAATCAGGTAATGAATTTATTGATTGGAGGGCTTCTTGATATTTATCAAAATTATTTTGAACTTTAACTATATTAAGCATTATTTGCATTAGCATAATTAACTGGGCTTGATTTACACCAGTTTTATATTTTAGATCAAATAAATAATCGACATTATCACCTAACGGAGAATCTTTAGAAGAAAAGGCTAGAGTAGAGGCACCAATTTCATTTGCATAATTGTAAGCCTTAACTACTTCATCTGTACGTCCACTAAAGGATGATAGAATTACTAATGAATTTTCTGTTACCATTTGAGGTTTTGTAGTAATAAACTCTCCAGCATTATAAATATATAAAGGTATATCAGAATTTCTTTCAAGTATGTATTTGGCTGGATACATAACCATTAAAGAACCGCCACATCCTACTAAAAAGATATTTTTAATTTCTTTTTTGCATAACTTTTTCACAATTTGTTCAGTTTTTTCTTGTTTTGAAATACTATAATCTAATGATCTTTTGAAATTATCGAGTTTTACTTCGTTCATTGATTTATACCTCCATTATAAGTATTATATTTTTTACCTTTGCCAAAAGCTCCATAAACTTTACAATATTTCGCAGCATTTTTTACTCCTATTTCTAAACATTTTTTTATAATCGAATCTGAAAAACAAAATTTTGTTTTTAATAATTCCAACAAAAATCCAGTTATAAAAGCATCGCCGGCTCCGAGAGTATCTTTGGGGTTTATATTTTCAGCTTCTTGATAATAAATTTTATCATTATATAAAAGTATTACACCTTTTTCTCCTCTAGTACCAATAGCAAAAGAAGATCCCATTTTCACTGCTCTTTTTAATATTTCGATACTTTTTTCTTCATTAAGATCAGCACAAGAAAAAAATCCAAAAGTGATATAAGGACAAACTTTTTTTAAGTAATCTTGTTGAAAATTTTCTGAGAAATCAAAAGAAACAGGAATATTTAAATCATTTAATTTTATTAATTCACCTTCTATATCACTATAACAACTCGTATGTATTAGTTGGAAATTATTAATGTATTTTAAATCATTTTCCGTAAATTGGAGAGGGCATTGAGAAGCAATGCCTCCTTTGTTAGTTCCGATAAAAGTTCTGTCGCCATTTTCTAAAGAAACTTCTGCATAAGCATTTTCGCCTTGATAATATCTACAATGTGATGTGTCGACATTTAATTCGGAGAGAACCTTGTTAATATGATTAGCAGCTGTATCATTACCAAAAACACCCATATATGCAGAATCGATTCCTTGCTTTTTTGCATAAACACTGAAGTTTAAAGCATTGCCTCCAGGAAACATTTTGTTTAGATTAATGTATTTATCAACCACATTATCGCCTATACCAATTACCTGCATCTATTAAAAACCTCCTTTTTAAAGCCTGTCATAACAATAACTAAGAGGTGGTATACCCCACTAAACCACACTATAAATATACCACAGATAATTATTTATGTCAAATGATTATAAAAACAAATTCATAATTTTCAGTAAATAATATTATGTATTTATATAGATGTTTTTTTAAAAAATGGCTTGTAAAAATAAGTTTATTTTTCATCTTCTAAAAAGAATACTTTCCCTTTTAGCATTGCTAAATTAATAAATGTCTTATATAATTAGTATTATTAATAAATATACTTTAGGTTTGGGTGATAAAAATGGGTGAGAAAAAAATATTAGGGTTAATAACTAGTGCAAAAATAATAAGAGATGCTTTTGGAGATCAATTAGAAAAAATTTTTGGGGACCGAGTAAAGGTAAAAAGATATCTATTAAGTGACAATGATATTGACCTTTCCGATTGTGATGTAGTATTAAGTTCAAGCAAATATATGTATGGACGAGTTCGTAATATGACTCCAAGTGATACAAAAATAATTGTAGTCAGACGGGGTATAAATTTGGAGAATATATCAGAACTTTTCCAGATAAAACCTAAAACCAAAGTATTAGTGGTAAGTAATCATGAATATACTGCCAATGAAACCATTAGGCTATTACAAGGAATGGGTATAGATCATCTGATATATAGCCCCTATACACCTGGTGATTCTTATCATCCTCATAAAGTTGCTATAACACCGGGAGCTGATTTTTTAGTTCCTGATGGAATTGAGACAACAGTTGATATTGGTGTGAAACTAATTGATATTTCCACAATTTTAGAAGTGTTATTTACATTAGAACTTCCTTTACAAAACAGTAACTTGCTTATCGCCAATTATACTAAAAAACTTATTGAATTAACTAAATATAGTACTCAGCTCAACACTGTGTTAGAAGGAATTTTATCTACCTCACATGATGGAATCATTGCTGTTAATGAAGATAATAAGATAATGTTTATGAATGAAACGGCTGAAGAATTAATCAATATATCTAAAAAAGCTAGTATTGGTCAAAAAATTGATGATGTACTGAAGAATAAATCAATACTTAATATGTTAAGAGAAGATAAAAAGATATTTAATGAATTAATGACTTACCGCAATAGGTCTTTTATTGTAAATAAAGAAGAAACTATAAAATACAGTATTTTTAAAGTAAAAGTTTTAAGTATAAAAGATGTGACCCAAATTCAAAAACAAGAACATGAAATAAGAAAAAAGATGCGGGATAAAGGATTTGTAACCAAATATACTTTTAAAGATATAATCGGAATAAGTGATAAATTAAAAAGAACTGTAAATATTGCCAAAAAGATTGCTGATAATGATTTTACAGTTTTAATCAAAGGAGAAAGCGGAACTGGTAAAGAGCTTTTTGCACAGGCAATTCATAATAAATCAAATCGTAAAAACAAACCTTTTATAGCTGTCAATTTTGCCTCTTTATCGGATAGTTTAATTGAAAGTGAACTTTTTGGTTATGAAAAGGGGGCTTTCACTGGAGCGAAAAGTGGAGGGAAAGCAGGACTATTTGAACAGGCCCATACGGGTACGATCTTTATTGATGAAATCGGTGATGCTTCTTCAACCTTACAAAGTAGACTGCTGAGAGTATTACAGGAAAAAGAAATTATGAGAGTTGGAGGTAACAGTATTATCCCAGTAGATGTAAGAGTAATAGCTGCTACTAACAAAGATTTGCCTTCCTTAGTGGAATCAGGCGAGTTTAGAAAAGATCTTTATTATAGATTAAAAGTATTATATTTTACAGTACCACCTTTAAGAGATAGGCCTGAAGATATATACTTTTTGGTAAATTACTTTTTAAATGAAAGAAATGATAACAAGGTTATTTCCGAGCAGGTATATAAAATATTTAAAGAACATAACTGGCAAGGAAATGTCAGAGAATTAGAAAATATAATTAACTATATTATTACAGTGGTAGATGATAAGGAAGTAGAACCAAGGCATTTACCGGAAGAATTTAGTATGAAAGCAGATGAAGTAGTAACAGAAGAAATGGATAATGAATTTTTAAGAATTAAAGAAAAATTAGGTAATAGTGCAGATATTAAAGAATATAAAGAAGTGATGAGAGTTATTAAGGAATCTAAAAGAAATGGTTTAAATATTGGGCGAAGAAGGATTGCGAAAAAAGTAAGTAAAAAGGGGCTAAAATTAAGTCCCGAAATGGTTAGAAGCAGAATGGAAAAATTAAGAGAATTTAATCTAATTAAAGTAGGAAAAACTAGACAAGGAAGTAAACTAACAGAAAAAGGCGAAGAGCTACTCAAAATTATATAGGCTACTTATTAGGGTATATGGGTTATAGGTTAAAAACCCATATACCCTATTTTGTTTTTTATGATTGCCAAAATAAATATTAAATAATTATTATCATATTAGTATAAATATTTGATATTTTCTGAATTTTAAATAGGAAGCTTAACATATCAGTAATTATAAGATTAATTTTAAATAAATCGTAAATAATCAAGAACTTGGCATAACAAATGCATTATATAACTGTATAGGATTTCTCCGGTCTTAGATATAAAGAAATTTTGTGGTTTACAATTAACTTTTTGAATTAATAAATTTAATACTGATACATTTTTTTAACTTATAAATTATTAGCAGGGATAAAATTAGTAAAGATCGGTAATATTTTAAATTGATATTTAAAGGGGTGATCAAAAAGATGAAAATTGCTTATGTAGTACCCGGTATTATGGAAGAAAAAGAAATGGACAGAAGAGAAAATCTTCTAAATAAATGGGCCTTTGAAGGAGTTAGAGTCAAAGTTATTGGTATTACAGAAGGACCTGCTTCTATTGAATCAATGTATGAAGAGTATTTAAGTATTCCCGCTACCGCTGAAAAGATGTATCAACTTGAGAAAAAAGGATATGATGCAGCAATTTTAGGCTGTGCTGGTGATCCCGGGCTAGATGGAATGAGAGAAATTACCCGAGAAATGTTAGTGGTTGGACCGGGACAGAGTAGTATGCAAGTGGCAGTAATGTTAGGAAATAGTTTCTCCGTTTTAACCGTCACTGATAGTACAGTTGCTAGTTCTTATGAATTAGCATTTAAAGCGGGTGTTAAAGAAAGTGTGGCTTCTGTAAGACCACTTAATATACCAGTCTTAGAGTTAGCAGAAGACAAAGAAAAGTCAATCGAAAAAATAGTATCTGTGGGACGTGAAGCTGTCTTAGAAGATGGGGCTGATGTATTAGTGTTAGGTTGTATGTCAATGGGATTTTTAGATGTAGCTGATGATATTCAAAATATATTAAAGGTACCGGTAGTCAATCCAGCAAAGACCGGCTTAAAAACTGCTGAAGCACTGCTTAGTTCTAACTTAATGCATTCTAAAAAAGCTTTTATGACTCCCCCAAAGATTGCTGAAGGTAAGGTGGAAAGTTTAGATGAACTTTATATCAAAAAAGTACCTAATTATTGATTTTAATTTTTATGAATTGAGATAAATATCTTTTTATTTTAACAGTTCGGGAAGGAAGGATAATTTTAATGAAAAAAGGGTATAAGGGTTATAAGTCCTATCAATACTTAGAAAAGGATGTAGATTATAAAAGTTTTGAATTGGCAGAAGAAGTAAATAGAGTTAAGTCATATGATATGGATTTAACAAAAAAACAGCAGGCCGTATTTAATGATATAGTTTCAGAAAATTTAATAATTGATTTACATGAACATCCCACAATAATTCCAAAAGATTTAAATAAGTTAAGAGATTATGAACAACAAGGTCGGGAAGTTACCGGTTATGAATCTCTATCTAATTCAATAACTGATGTAATCTTTGATAACATGATGGATGGAACTTGTATTATTCATTCCAAATCTGGTTGGAAGTTTAAAGATATAATACATGATATTGGGATGAGAACTTGTGATATTGATCATCAGGATTTTTTGATCAAAGGAGAAAAAATAAAAGATTTTTATCAGGCCAAAAAAGAAGATAAGATTGCCTGGGTAAAAGTATTAGAAAGCGCTACAATGATTGAAAATGAGGTTGAAAGAATAGAAATTCTTTATGGGCTGGGAGTTAGGATGATGGGTATTACTTACAGTGAATCAAATAATTTAGGTAGCGGTCTAAAAGAAAAAAATGATGGAGGCTTGACTGAATTTGGAGAGCAGGCTGTAAAAAGAATGAATAAGGTGGGGATGGCAATTGATGTCTCTCACTGCGGCAACCAAACTGCCTTAGATGTAATTGAAAAAAGTGAACAACCAATATTTATTTCACATATCGGGGCAAAAAGCCTTTGGAATATTAACAGGTTAAAACCTGATAAAGTATTTAAAGCTTGTGCAGCTAAAGGAGGGGTGATAGGAATAGAAGCTGCTCCACACACTACCATTACTGAAAATAATCCATACCATAATCTAGATTCATATATGGAGCACTTTGAATATATAAAAGATTTAGTGGGGATAGACCACTTGGCTTTTGGTCCAGATGCTTTATTTGGTGACCATGTAGGTTTACATGATTTATTTAGTGCTAATTTTTCTATAGATAAAAAAACTCAGAAGCATAAAAAAGTTGATTTTGTAGATGGGTTAGAAAATCCAGCTGAGGTTATGGAAAACATATTAAAATGGCTTATTAAAAATGATTATTCTAAAGAAGAGATAAAAAAAGTAATGGGTGGAAATATAGTGAGGGTATTAAAAGAAGTTTGGGTATAAAAAATATAAAATATTAAATTAATCTAATAAAAAAGTAGAGAGAAAGCGAGGAGTTGTATATATGGGATTAAATAAGAAGTATGATGGTTACAAATCTTTTGAATATCTTAAAGCAGGTCATGATTATAGGGAGTTTGAATTAGCAGATCCCTTAAAAAGGGTAGATCCCTATCGAGTACCATTAGATGAAAAACAAGAAAAAAGAACAGAAGAGATCATGGGTGATTCTGTGATTATTTCTGTGCATGAACATCCAGTTACATTTCCTAAAAATATGGAGGAAGTATTTGATTATAATCGGGAAGGCAGGCAGTTTACACCTTATGAAGCCCTTTCCAAATCTCCTTTAGATGGAGTATTTGATAATTTGATGGATGGAACCTGTGCAATCACATCCAAACATGGCTGGAAATGGAATGATGTTTTATATGATCTCGGAATTCGCTTAAGTGATATAGCACATCAAGATTATATTGTTAGATGTGAAAATGTTGAAGATATAATTTCAGCCCATGAAAATGGTAAATTAGCTCTAATACCAACCATTGAAGGGGCTGCTATGATAGAAAATGAACTCGATAGGATAGAGATTTTATATGGTTTTGGTGTTAGATTAATGGGTATCACATACAGTGAGGCCAATGGTTTAGGTTCGGGATTAAAAGAAACCAATGATGGTGGATTAACTGTTTTCGGTGAACAAGCCGTGGAAAGAATGAATAAGATTGGAATGGCAATTGATATCTCACATGTGGGAGATAAAACCTCCTTGGATGTAATTGAAAAAAGTACTAAACCGGTCTTTATTTCACATGCAGGTGCCCGTTCTTTATGGAACAGTAATCGTTTAAAACCAGATGACGTGATAAAAGCTTGTGCTGATAAAGGTGGTCTGATTGGTATAGAAGCAGCTCCCCATACCACTTTAACTGAAAAAAATAAAGATCATTCTATTGATTCTTTTATGGAACATTTTGAATATGTTAAGGAATTAGTTGGTATAGAGCATGTAACATTTGGACCAGACACCTTATATGGTGACCATGTTGGTCTTCATCATGCTTATGCAGAACATCTTTCTATAGAAGGTAGTCGTTCCGGAGGTTCCAGTTTTGAAGAAGTAGAATATGTAAGAGGGCTAGAGAATCCAACTGAATCAGCTATTAATATAGTGCGTTGGTTAGTAAAACATGATTATTCTACTGAAGATATTAAAAAGGTAATTGGTGGTAATACAATTAGGGTATTAAAGGAAATTTGGTATTAAAGTCAATTATGTTTTCTTATTTTAAAGTTGTTGATCTAAATGAAGTTGTTTATAAAGACATTTGTCGTTTTTTAAAATATTTATTTCAATATTTTAAAAAAAGAAAGGAGGGTGGGTTTTGAGTCAGTATATATTAAGGCGGGTTTTAATTATGATTCCAGTCCTGATAGGAATTACATTTATTAATTTTGGAATAGTAAATCTTGCTCCAGGTGATGCAGTGGATCTTATGATAGATCCTAATATGAGTGAAGCAGACAAAGAGATTAGAAGAGAAAATCTTGGTTTAAATGATCCTTTTTTAGTAAGGTATTTCCGCTGGGTATCAGAACTTTTACGAGGAAATTTAGGTTATTCATTTACTACTTATAAACCAGTCAAAGCAAGGGTTATTGAGAGGTTGGGCCCCACAATTTATTTAATGGGGACAGCGATAGTTATTGCATATTTAATTGCAATACCGCTTGGTATACTATCTGCTTTAAAACCTTACTCCTGGCTTGATTATTTAACCAGTTTTGTTGGCTTATCGGGAGTTTCAATACCCACCTTTTTTTCCGGGTTAGTAGTTATTTATATATTTAGCCTAAAACTGGGATGGCTGCCATCAGGCGGGATTAAGAGTCTAGGAGCAGAGAGTAGTTTTATAGATAGTTTACGACACTTAGTTATGCCTGCGGCTATTTTAGCTTTGGCTAACGTAGGTTTAGTCCTGCGCTTGATGCGATCTAGTACGCTTGAAATATTACAGCAGGACTACATTAGAACTGCCTGGGCAAAAGGTCTTACCCAGAAGTTAGTAGTCTTACATCATGTCATGAGAAATAGTTTAATTCCAATTGTAACTATGGCTGGGATGCAGGTACCTGTTTTAATTAGTGGAGCAGTTATTACTGAACAGGTTTTTCAGTGGCCGGGGATGGGATTGTTGACCATTCAAGCTATTTTAAGTCGAGATTATCCTACCATAATGGCTTTAAATTTATTGGCAGCAATATTAGTTTTAATCGGTACATTAGTTGCTGATATTTTGTATGTTGTTATAGATCCACGCATCCAGTATCAATAAAAGAGAAGTAAGGAGTTGATTATTATGAGTAGTCAAAATGCAAATACTGGATGTGCAGAAACTAATGAAAACAATCGATGGCAAGATTTTTTACAGGAAAGTTATTGGGGACCAATAATTAAAAGATTTTTCAAACACAAATTAGCCCTTACAGGTCTTTTTGTTTTAAGTATTTTAGTTGTTATTGCAATATTAGCACCCAGCCTTGCACCTCATGATCCTTTTAAAATGGATGTAACTTCTTTTTCGGCTGGGCCTTCTGACAATCACATTTTAGGTACGGATTCTGTAGGTAGAGATATATTAAGTAGATTAATATATGCTTCAAGAGTATCACTACTGGTGGGTATTGGTTCTGTTTTATTAAATGTGTTTGTTGGTGTTACCTTAGGTGGGATAGCTGGTTATGTTGGAGGTTGGGTTGACTCTGTAGTAATGAGGATTACAGAAATGATACTTTCTTTTCCCCCTTTAATGATAATATTAGTTTTGGTTAGCTTTTTAGGCCCGGGCTTATTTAATGTTATTTTAGTATTAGGATTTTTAGGCTGGCCTCGCATCTGTCGTTTAATTAGGGCTGAAGTTATGAAAATTAAACAGAGTGAATATATTATGGCAGCACAGGCAGTTGGAACCCCTAATTATAGGATATTGATATTTCATTTAATACCAAATGCTTTTCCCCCGGTTTTAGTAGCAGCTACTTTTGGTGCAGCAAGAGCTATCATAATAGAAGCATCTTTAAGTTTTTTGGGAATGGGAGTCCAACCCCCCACTGCAAGTTGGGGCAACTTACTTAGCGATGCCCAGTCAATGGGAGTATTAGGTTCGATGCCCTGGATTTGGCTTCCCCCCGGAATCATGATAGTAATTGCTGTGCTTTCTATAAATTTTGTTGGTGATGGTCTCAGAGATGCTTTAGACCCAAAAATGAGAAATTGAGAATTGAGTATAAAAGGAGGAAGTTAAAAAATGAAAAAGTTATTTGTTTTATTGTTAGTCTCTTTATTTATTGTAGGTGTTTTTTCAGTAGGTGTATTAGCACAAGAAGATGAGAAGGTTATTAGAGTAGGGATGTGGAGTTCACCGGGTAACATGAGTGCAATTAATGCCGATTCAAGTTACGGCTATTTTGTGGTAACCTTTGTATATGATACTATGGCAGAGATGCGTCCTGATTTTTCATTCAAAGGTAGATTAGCGGATGACTGGACTGTATCAGAAGATGGTAAAACCTTTACGTTTAATCTTAATCCAGATGCTACCTGGCATGATGGTGAGGCTTTAACCGCTGAAGATGTATTATTTACTATTAAAACAGTTGCTACCCCTGGTGTAGAAACTAATCGAGGTAGTGCAATTAGAGCTATTGAAGGACTTGATTCTAATGGTAAATTAGCAGAAGGAGAAGAAGAAATTTCCGGTGTTGAAGTACAAGGTACACATCAAATTGCAATTACAACAAAGACTGCTTTAGACCCCGCCCGTTTTTTAGAACAGTTTGCAACTAATTTATATATACTACCACAACACTTATTAGAAGGAGTTGCACCTGAAGATCTTTCTAAATCAGAAGTACTTTTAAATCCTACCGTAGGTAGTGGACCCTTTAAGTTCGTAAAATATGAAACAGATCAATATATTGAGCTAGCAAAGAATGAAGACTATTATGGTGAAAAAGCCAAAGTAGATAAGATATTTATCCGTATTGTAGATGCTACTTCAATTGCTGCTCAATTAGTGAGAGGTGAGATTGATGTAACAGCTGGTCCAGGTATTGGTGAAATACCATTACAGGACTGGGATCTTATCAGGGATGCTGATAATGTAAGGACCGTTACTGAACCTGCTTTAGGTTATCAATTTATGCCTATTAACAATGCTCAACCTTATTTCGAAGATGTCAGAGTTAGAAGGGCATTACTTAAAGGTATCAATCGTAATTTAATGGTTGATCAATTATATAAAGGTGAAGCAAAATTAGCAAATGGACCAATTTCACCTGTAGTACCATATCATAATAGTGATTTAGAACCTGTTGCTTATGATCCAGAAGGAGCTAGAGAATTACTTGAAGAAGCTGGCTGGGATTTTAACCGTACTATTACTCTGTTAGTACCTACCGGAAATAAGCAAAGAGAATTATCAGGCAATATAATTCAGGCTAATCTAAATGAAATTGGCTTAGATGTAGAAATCCAACAACAGGATTTCCCATCAGTATTAAGTAAAGTATTTTCTAAAGAGTTTGACCTGACATTATTAGGTTGGACCGATACCTTTGATCCCGATCATTTAAGTTCTACTTTCCAAACTGGTGGTCAATATAATTTAACAAACTTCTCAGATGAAGTAATAGATAATTTAATTGAGGAAGCTGGAGCAGCCAGAAATCCAGAAGTAAGAAAAAAACTCTATGACGAACTTCAGGTCAAGTTACAGGAAAAAGTACCAGCTGTTTTCCTCTACTATCCAAATATGCTAGCAGCAGTTAATAAGAGATTAGTAAACGCAGAACCATCTATCTTCCCTTTTGAAGATAGAGCTTATGAATGGGATATTAAGGAAGGTGAATAAACTTGGTTGATAAATTCCCGGAACAAAATATAGATAAGGTAACTAAATATTTAAAAGATAATTTTGATGAAAATCTAGAAAAAATAAGGGAATTTTTAAGACATCCTAGTGTTAGTTATACCGGAGAAGGTATTCAAGAAACAGCGGAACGGATTCAAGGCATGATTAAAGATTTAGGCGGTAGTGCTGATGTAGTTCCAACTGAAGGACATCCAATTGTTTTTGGCCGCTTAGAGCAAAATGCAGACAAGACCGTTATGGTCTATGGGATGTATGATGTGATGCCGGCTGATGAGCCGGATTGGTCAGTTGATCCCTGGGCAGCCGAGATCAAAGAACTGCCTAAGATAGGTAAATCTATAGTAGCCAGAGGAGCAGTAAATACCAAAGGCCCTCTGGCGGCCTTTTTCCGCTCAATTGAAGCCTATCAAAAAGCAGCCGGTAAACTGCCTGTTAATTTGGTCTTTGCAATTGAGGGCGAAGAAGAAATGGGCAGTAGGCATTTCGTTCCTTTTGTTAAAGATAACCTTAAAAAGTTAGCAGATGTTGATGTAGTCTTATTTCCTTTCTTCAGTGAAAATGAAGAGGGAATCCCCTATATGACACTTGGTACGAAAGGCATCTTATACTTTGAGCTAGAAAGCAAAGGTGGAGCCTGGGGTGCGCCAACGGAAAGAGGTATCCACGGCTCATATAATGCCTGGGTTAAAAATCCCATTTGGCGGCTTGTACAAGCTGTTAGCAGTTTTACCGACAAGGATGAAAATATTCAAGTTGAGGGCTTTTTTGACAATGTAGATTCCTTACCTGAAGAAGAACTTCAATTAATTAAAAAACAGATAGATTCAGGTTTAATGGATGAGAAGACCTTTATGGAATATGATAGTGTAGAAAAATTCAAAGATGGCCTCCGGGGATTCCCACTTTGGAAAAGGTTGTTTAGTCAACCTCAGTTTAATATTGATGGGATTGTTGGAGGTTATACTGGTGAAGGTACTAAAACCCTTTTACCTCATAAAGCAACTATAAAGATGGATGTTAGAATGGTTCCCTCAATGGAGCCGGACCGGGTGGTAAAATTAATTAGAAGTCATCTTGATAACCATGGTTTTGAAGATATTAAGATGAATGTTCTAAATAAGTATTACTGGTCTAAACTAAGTTTACAAGAAGATTCAGTACAGGCTATGTTAAAAGTCTATGAAACAATGGACAAAAAGGCAATAGTCTGGCCTGTAAATCCTGGTTCTGCTCCATATTATGTATTTGAAAGAATTATGGGTGTTCCCTATGTGACAGGGGGGCTTGGCCATGGTAGCCGTCAGCACTCTAATGATGAATATTGTACAGTTGAAGGATTACTCGACTTTGAAATATCATTAGTTAGATGGTTAAATAACTATGCAAAGATGGCTGGAGAGTAATCAAAATTAAATAAAGTTAAGTTATAAACCTCCCCAAAAACCTTATATGCAAAGGTTGTAAGTATCTATTTTAATTATTTGAAAGGTATTGGGGAGGTTTTTATTTTAAAAAGTTTATATATTTTTAAGAAAAAATTAGGTTATTGAAAACAATACAAAAGGTGGTTAATTATGAATAAAAAGAAATATTCGGGATATAAATCTTATCAGTACCTGGAAGCTGGTAAAGACTATAAGACTTTTAAATTGGCTAAACAAGTAAAAAGAGTTGCCCCATATGAACTGGAATTAACTGAAGCAGAACAAAAAAGAGTTGAAAAAATATTTGATGAAAATTTTGTTATATCAGCCCATGAACATCCGCGTATACTGCCGGAAGATATTGGTGAACTAACTGAAATGAATTCCTTAGGTCGAGAGTATACCGGTTATGAAGGACTCTCAGTTTCAGGTATGGATGCTGTATTTGATAATTTTTTAGATGGTTCTTGTATAATAACATCTAAACATGGCTGGAAATGGAATGATATTCTCTATAATTTAGGTATGAAGTATTGTGATGTAGCCCATCAGGATATGTATGTTCGTGCTGAAAATGTTGAAGATATTAAAAAAGCCAAAGAAAATGGTCAGGTTGCCTTAATAACATCTTTAGAATCTTCTACTATGATTGAAAATGAAGTTGACCGCATAGATATACTATATGGTTTTGGTGTGAGGTGTATGGGTATTGTATATAGCGAATCAAATAGTTTGGGTACCGGATTACGCGAAAAAGGTGATGGAGGACTAACAAAATTCGGTGAACAGGCTGTCGAAAGAATGAATAAAATTGGGATGGCAATTGATGTTTCGCACGCCAGTGACCAAACTTGTTTAGATGTAATTGAAAAAAGTGATTATCCTATTTTTATTAACCATGCAGGTGCTCGCAGCCTTTGGGATATTAACCGTTTAAAACCTGATGAGGTAATCAAAGCCTGTGCTAAAAAAGGTGGAGTTATTGCAGTAGAGGCAGCCCCACATACTACTATTACTGAAAACCATCGGGAACATAGTCTTGAGTCCGTAATGGAACACTTTGAATATATTGTGGACCTAGTTGGGATTGATCATGTAACATTTGGACCTGATACAAACTTTGGTGACCATGTTGCACTACATGATGAGTTTAGAAAGTTTCTTTCCATAGATCAAATGGAAAAAAATAAGACACCAAATCATCCTAAAGTAGATTATGTTGCCGGTCTTGATAACCCATCTGAGAACTTCCATAATATTATAGGCTGGTTTGTAAAACATGGTTATTCTAATGATGAGATAGCAAAAGCAGTCGGCGGAAATACAATGAGGTTGTTAGATGAAGTATGGGTATAAATATCAATACTTGTATTAGATTCAATTTATATTAGCCTATCTTTATATTTATAAAGAAAAAGATAAAAGGAAAGTTAAAAGCAAAAAAAGAGAATAGTCTTGTTATAAATAGAAAATGCAATCAACATCATAAATACATATTTTCAAAAAGATTTGCCTAAAAAAAGAAAAAACAAGATTATGTAAAGCTACTATAAGGATAAATGAAATACTGTAAAAATAATTAATAAAAGGATGCTAAAAGTCATTGAAGTTTTTGAATATAAATCATAAAAAAGGGATTATTAAAGGTGAATAATAGTTAATCTTGAATATATATATAATAATATTTTATATTTATTTAATTATGAATTACTGCAATTAATATAAATAATGGAGTGTTTGCGTTGAGTAAAAAGAGTTTAACAATAATATCAAAATCAGTAAAAACAGCTAATTTTTTATTATCAGAATTTAGTAAAATATTTGCAGATGATGTTATTATAAACTATTATTCATTTGAAAGAGACAAGCTTAAGAGTCCACTACAGGCTGCTCTCTTTTTAGTCCCTGATAGAACTATTTTTGAAGAGGCTAATAAATATGTTCAGTCTGGGAAAGAGATTAGAGTTATCAAGCGTACTTTAACCAAAAATGGATTTAATAAACTAATGAAGATTGAACCTGGTACCAAAGCAATGCTTGTAAATGTTAATGCCAACATGGCAATAGATACAATTTCTTTAATTAGTCAGCTAGGGGCACGCAGTCTTGATTTAAAACCTATATTTCCGATTATTAATAAAATTCCTGATATTGATTTAGCAATAACTCCTAGTGAAGAAAAGTATGTGCCTTCTACCGTAAAAAGAATAATAAATATTGGAGATAGAGTGCCAGGCATCAGCACTATTATGGACATTATCATAAAATTTCAACTCAATTATCTTATATCTTCAAAAAAATTGATCAATTATTTTAATATTATTGTGCCCATAAGTTTTGGGTTAGAAAAAATTCTGGAAAGACAAATAGTCTAGAAAATCAGCTGGATATGATATCAAAGTTGCTCAATGTTGGAATAATTGGTGTTAACACTTTGGGAACAATTAATTTAGTTGATGATAATGTAATGAATATATTGAATAAGAAAAGAAAATAATTGATTGGATCTAAGGCAGAAAGATTATTTAATAATATTCCATTTGAAGAAGTATTACTAACGGGTAACCCCATACAAGAAAGAATAGTTAAGGTAGATAAAACAGATATTGTGTTAAGTGTAAATCCTATTAAAAATCTTGGGGATATATATGGAGCTGTAGCAATAATTAAAAAATTTAGTGATACAGAAAAAAGACAACAAAAATTAAGAGCCCAGCTGATTCATAAAGGGCATTTTACTAAATATACTTTTCCGGATATTTCTGGTAAAAGTAAAAAACTGAACAAATGTAAAAAGATTGCTAAACGTATGGCAAAAGCAGAATCCACAATTTTGCTTACCGGAGAAAGTGGTACTGGAAAAGAACTTTTTGCTCAGGCCATTCACAATGATTCAAATAGAAAAAAATCTCAGTTTGTAGCAGTAAATTGTGCCGCTCTCCCAGAAAGCCTTCTTGAAAGTAAACTTTTTGGTTATGCAGAAGGGGCTTTTACGGGGGCAAAAAAAGAGGTGAAACCTGGCTTATTTGAATTAGCCCATAATGGGACCTTACTCTTAGATGAAATAGGAGAAATCCCCTTAGAATTACAGGCACGACTATTAAGGATTTTAGAGGAAAGAGAAATTATGCGTATAGGGGGAGAAAGGGTCATTAATGTTGATGTTCGTATAATTACTGCCTCTAACCGAGATCTTTATGAATTAATGCAGGAAAACAAATTTTGAGAAGATCTATATTATCGTTTGAGTATATTACCTTTAAGAATACCGCCTTTAAGAGAAAGAACAGAAGACATTCTATCATTAATAGAAGAATTTAAAAAAGAGTTTGATACTGATTTTAAGTTAACACCTGATATGAAAGAAAGATTTTTAAGTCATCATTGGAATGGTAATGTCAGAGAACTTAGAAATTACATTGAATACTTAACTAATTTGAGAAAAGAAAAAATAGTCATGGAAGACCTTCTTTTTACCATAAACAAGGAATAAAAGAGATTTCAAAAAGATGATGATATAATTTTGATAAAAAAATAAAAAATGATGCTAATAAAAATTTGATAGATTATACTTTTGTGCTTTTAGTATTAGAAGATAAATATAATAATAATGAAAGATGTGGAAGAAAAATTATATCAAAAATCGCTTTAAAAGTAAATGTGTTTTTAACTGAACAGGAAATAAGAAGTATTTTAAAGTTTCTTAATGCTCATAATATAGTTAAGATAAAAAGAGGGCGAGCCGGCACAACAATTTTTATTAGGCGTTCAGTGGCATCCCGAGATGATGACAAAAAAACATTTAGATAAGCTTAAAATATTTAAATTATTAATAAAAGAAAGTAGTTAAAAGGAAATATATCTATTTTTTAAAAACAGTTATGTTTTTAATCTTCTAATCATAGAAGATTGATATAAAATAAGAGGAGGAGAGAATTAGATGAACAAAAGAGTAGTAATTTTATTATCTGTTGTATTTTTATTTGTCATGGTATTTAGTTCTTTAAGTCTAGCCCAAGAAGATGAGATAACGATTGGAATCGCAAACGATGCCCTTTATTTGGACCCTCATCAGCAAAATGAGACCACAACTAATATGTTGTGTGCTCACATATTTGATTCACTGGTTCATTTTACCAAAGATTTAGAAGTAGTACCTGGTTTGGCTAAAAACTGGGTAAGGTATAATGATACTGAATGGGTATTTCAGTTGGAGGAGGGAGTAGAATTTCATAATGGCAATGCTTTTACAGCTGAAGATGTAGCCTATTCTATCGACAGAGTAAGAGGTACAATAATTGCAAACATAGTTTCAAATATTGATTCAGTGGATGTAATTGATGAATATACGGTTAAAATTGTAACAACAAAACCTTATGCTGTATTACTGCGTGATTTAGAACATGTTAAAATTGTAGATAAAGATTATGTTGAAGAAGTTGGCGATGAAAAATTCAATGTTGAACCAATAGGTACCGGTCCATATAAATTAGTGGAATGGATAAAAGCGGACCATATTACCATGGAAGTCAATGAAGATTATTGGGGTGATGTTCCTGAGATCGAAAATGTTGTATTTAGACCTATAACAAACAATGCAACTCGAACAGCTGCTTTATTAAGTGGAGATGTAGATTTCATTAATGATGTACCGGTTAGAGATGCAGAAAGAATCGAAAACAATGAAGATTTAAATTTAATAAAAAAGCCTAGTCTTAGGTTAATTTATTTACACTTAGACGGCTGGAGAGATAAATCACCTGCTATTGATCTGCCCGAAAATCCTCTCAAAGATTTAAGGGTAAGACAGGCCATTTATTATGGCATTAATGTAGAAGCAATTGTTGAGTTTACAATGAACGGGCATGCTTATCCGGCTGAACAGTATGTTCAGTCTACACATTTAGGTTATGTTGATGGAGTTGAAAGATATCCTTATGATCCTGAAAAAGCTCGTGAATTATTAGCAGAAGCGGGTTATCCAGATGGATTCACCGTTACTTTAGATTCACCTAATGATAGATATGTTAACGATGCTCAAGTAGCACAAGCGATAGCAAGTCAGTTATCAAAAGTGGGAATCAATATAGAACTTAATTTAATGCCGAAATCGTTATTTTTTGATTATGTAAGGCCTGGAGATAAATCTAGTCTCGTAATGTCAGGTTGGTCAGCTACTTCAGGCGGTGCAGGTCGTATGTATGAAGTATTCTTGGTAACAAGAGATAAATATGAAGGTTTGGGCGGCTCAAATAGAGGCCATTATACGAATTCAGAATTTGATCAAGCAGTAATTAATGCCAGCTCAACTGCTAGCTTAGAAGAAAGAGATGAGTATTTACAAAAAGCGACTAAAATAGCATTAGACGATCTAGCTTTGATACCTCTCTATTATCAAGAAGATCTTTTAGCTAAAAAGGATTTTATAAACTATACTCCTCGTGTGGATAATTATATACTTGTTTCTGAGATGAGTCTTAGCAAATAATTAAATACCAAGGGAGGTTAAAACCTCCCTTTTTTTCTTATTTATAGATTGGAGGATAGAAGATATATGTTTAAATATATTCTTAAACGATTATATCAAATGATAATTGTGCTTTTTGTGGTCTCAATTATTGTTTTTTTTATTATGAGTTTTACCGGTGATCCTGTTCTTATGCTTGTTCCTCCAGATGCCACCCAAGCTCAAATTGATAATGCCAGAGCAGAATTAGGTTTGGATAAACCTTTAATAGTGCAGTATTTTATATTTTTACAAAATATTATGCGTGGTAATTTTGGTATTTCATATGTATTTGGCCAGTCAGCTCTTAAGTTAATAGTGGAAAGGATGCCAGCAACTTTTGAATTGGTTTTTGTTTCTGTTATTATTTCTATTTTGGTTGCAATACCCTTGGGGGTATTTGCGGGGGCTTATCCCAACAAGAAAAGCAGTAAAACCATTATGTTAGGTTCTCTATTGGGAATATCACTGCCCAATTTTTGGGTAGGTATGATGCTTATTTTTGTTTTTGCAGTTCATTTTAGGATTATGCCTTCTTCTGGGCGGGGCGATGTAGTGAATTTTTGGGGGATGAGAATAAGTATTTTTACTCCAGATGGATTTCGGCACATTATATTGCCAGCCATTATGTTATCAGTTCAGAGCATGGCAATATTACTTAGATTAACAAGAGCTGGCATGATGGAAGTTATGAAACAGGATTTTATTAAGTTTGCAAGATCAAAAGGAGCCTTGCAAAAAACTATATTATTTAGACATGCTTTGAAAAATGCACTTATTCCTGTTATTACAGTTTTTGGTATTCAGATTGGTAAAATCATTGCTTTTGCGACGGTTACAGAAACGATTTTTTCTTGGCCAGGAATGGGTAAGTTATTAATTGATTCTATAAATCGTTCGGATCGTCCGGTAATGGTAGCTTATTTAATGATTGTTTCATTTATTTTTGTACTATTAAATTTTATTGTGGATATTCTTTATTCAAGTATTGATCCACGGATAGATTTGAGGTGAAAAAGTGGCTGATACTCAAACAACAGCTTATGAAATAAAAATTGAAGAACCAGGCACACTGGAAAGATTTTTAAAATCTGAATTCTTTTATAATTATAAAAATAATATACCTGCTATTTTAGGTACTATTATTATATTGGTTTTTATTTTAATGACGACTATTGGACCTTTTATAGTCACACAAAACCCTTATGACTTAAGGGAAATTAGTTTAATGGATGCTTATAAGGCACCTGCATGGTCAGAAGGAGGAGAATGGAGGTTTCCCTTAGGAACTGATGCTCAAGGCAGAGATATCTTAAGTAGTATAGTTTATGGCAGCAGGATTTCTCTTTTTATAGGTTTAACTGGCATGATTTTTTCCTGTGTAATAGGTACTATCTTAGGTTTAGCCGCCGGTTATTATGGGGGTAAAATTGATGCCATTATAATGAGAATAGCCGATATTCAACTTTCTTTTCCCGCGACCTTAATTGCTCTTTTTATTATGTCCATATCTGGTCGTGGAATAGGTAACTTATTGATTGCTCTTACTTTAGTGGGTTGGGTGATTTATGCCAGGACTGTACGGGGAGCAACTCTTTCAGAAAAAAAGAAAGAATATGTGGAAGCCGGAAAAGTAATTGGACTTCCCAATATTAAAATTATTGCTAAACATATTTTGCCTAATGTAGTTACTTCCCTGATAGTTATTGCCACCATTCAAGTAGGCACTTTTATTTTAACTGAGGCAACTTTAAGCTTTCTCGGCGTAGGAGTTCCAGTAACAAGACCTTCGCTCGGACTCTTAGTTAAAAATGGCTATGATGTGTTATTTAGTGGATTATGGTGGGCATCAACTTTTCCCGGCTTATTTATTATGCTTTTAGTTTTTGGTATAAATATGTTAGGTGACTTTCTACGAGATGAGTTGAATCCGAGGTTGAAATAGAATGAGGTGTAAAAGATGGAAAACAGGTTATTAGAAGTTAAAAACTTGAAAACTTATTTTCATACATTTAAAGGTATAGTGAAAGCAGTAGATGGAGTAAGTTTTGATTTAAAAAAAGGTGAGATATTAGGTATTGTGGGTGAATCCGGAGGTGGCAAGTCAGTTACAGGCTTTTCATTATTAAAATTAATTGAAGAACCGGGTAAAATTGAAGAGGGACAAATTCTCTTTAAAGATGAAGATATAGTAAAAATGAATGAAAAAGAGATGAAAGAGATTAGAGGTAGTGAAATTTCAATGATCTTTCAAGACCCTATGACTTCTCTTAATCCACTTTATACAATACAACAGCAGATGGAAGAAGTTTTAAAACTTCATACTGAAATGAATGCTAAACAGAGAAAAAAGAGGTGTATCCAACTATTAAAAGATGTAGGTATACCTCAGCCCTCTGAAAGACTTAATTCTTATCCACACCAATTTAGTGGGGGGATGAGGCAAAGAGTAATAATTGCCACTGCTTTGGCAGCTGAACCTGAACTTATTATTGCAGATGAGCCGACTACAGCTTTAGATGTGACAATTCAAAGTCAGATTCTAAAATTAATGGGCAAATTAGTTAAAGAAAAACAGACTTCTCTGATATTAATTACTCATGATCTTGCAGTAGTATCTGAAATGGCAGATAGAGTGATAGTGCTATATTGTGGAAAAGTTTTAGAATCTGGTAGTATTGATGACATAATTTATAAATCAGCACATCCTTATACGAATGGACTATTAAATTCGATACCCAGGTTACATGATAAAAAAAGTAGGTTATCGCAAATTCCGGGCATGGTACCAAATATGTTTGCACTACCGGTAGGATGTAATTTTGCACCAAGATGTTCATATAGTCAAGAGAAATGTAAAAAAACAGAACCCCATATTAGAGAAATTTTTAATGGCCACCGAGTTTCATGTCATTATCCCCTAAAGGGGGCGGATAGTTAATGGAAAACTTACTTAAAGTAGAAAATCTGGTGCAAAAGTTTGATTTAAATACCGATTTTTTAGATAAATTTAAATTTAAAAATGGGAAAATTACTATCGAAAAGAAATTGGTAAATGCAGTTAATGGGGTCAGTTTTGAAATAAATAAAGGTGAAGTTTTTGGATTAGTCGGAGAAAGTGGTTGTGGTAAGTCAACAACCGCTAAAACAGTAATTAAAATATATAATCCCAAATCTGGCAAGATAATATTTAAAGGTGAAGATATAAGTAACTATAATTATAAAGAAATGTTGCCGGTGAGAAAAAATATACAAATGATTTTTCAAGATCCCTATGCCTCTTTGAATCCTAGACAGCGATTACAGGATATTATTATGGAGCCTATGCTGTTTCATAATTTGGTCGATAATAAAAAAGAAGCATATGGTAAAATGTTGAGCATTATTGAACGGGTTGGATTACGTAAAGAACACGCTTATCGTTTTCCTCACCAGTTTAGTGGTGGACAAAGACAGAGAATAGGTATTGCCCGTGCACTTGCCGTAGAGCCTGAATTCATAATTGCAGATGAACCGGTTTCAGCTTTGGATGTATCAATTCAAGCTCAGATATTAAATATTCTAATGGATTTAAAAGAAGAATTTGGTTTTTCTTATCTTTTTATTGCACATGACCTTTCTGTGGTAAAACATATTAGTGATAGTTTAGGAGTAATGTATCTTGGATATATTGTTGAAAAAGGAGATAAAGAAAAAATATTTTCTAATCCCTTACATCCGTATACAAAAGCGTTATTTTCGGCAGTGCCTACTATAGATGAAGAAAAAGTTACTAATCCTATTGAATTGAAAGGTGAAGTGCCAAACCCCACTCAACTACCAGAGGGTTGTTACTTTCATGGTAGATGTCCTTATAGTAAAAATATATGTAAAGAGAAAAGGCCAACCTTAATTGAGATAGAAGATAACCATGAAGTTGCCTGTCATTTGGTTGGTTGAAATAAAATAAAAATATTAGTATTGTATTGAAAATAATACTAATATGATAGAATAGGAAGTGTTTGTGAAAATGGATGCGAATAAGTCCTTGATTATAGAAAATATAGAAGGTATAAAAAATGATTTAATTGATTTAAGTAATAAGATACATAATAACCCAGAACTCTGTTTTAAAGAATATAAAGCGGTAAATTGGCTAATAGAACTTGCTGAAAAACATGATTTCAAGATAGAAAATCCTTGTGGAAGTCTTGAAACAGCTTTTAAAGCGAGGTATAGAAATAAAAAGGAGGGGCCAACTGTGGCCTTTCTAGCCGAGTATGATGCCTTACGTGGAAAAGGTCATGCTTGTGGACATAATATAATTGCTGCTTGTGCCGCTGGAGCAGCGATCGGATTAAGTAAAGTAATCGATCAGATCGGTGGTGAAGTAGTATTATTAGGTACTCCAGCCGAAGAAGGCGGTGGTGGTAAAATTATCTTAATTAATGAAGGGGCTTTTGATGACATAGATTTTGCCTTAATGATTCATCCCGGCAGCCAAAATCTGATCGGACGTGGTGGTTTAGCTGCTATGCTTTTAGAAATTGAATTCGAAGGTAAAGCAGCTCATTCTTCCGACCCAGCTAGTGGAATAAATGCTTTAAAGGGACTTTTAGAAGTTTTTAAGGGCATAGATACTTTAAGAAGTATTTTTGAAGATGGTACAAGAGTGAATGGAATTATTACTGAAGGTGGAGAAGCTTCTAATATTATTCCAAATTATGCTGCCGGTGAATTTACATTAAGAGCCAAGACAAGAGAACATCTCAAGTCTTTATATGATAAAATAGAAAATTTAACAGAAGCTTCTAAGACAGTTATAGGAGCTAATCCTTCTATTAAAAAAAGCATGATTTATGCAGAACGGTATCCCAACATGACTATAGCAGAAAAATTCAAAGAAAATATGAGTTATTTTGGGGAAGAATTTAACTATCCCAATCCAGATATGAAACTGGGGTCTTCTGATATTGGTAATGTTTCCATGGAATTACCTGTTATTCATTCCTATTTGAAAATAGTAGAACCTAATATAAATGCCCATACCCAAGAATTTGCAGCAGCAGCTAAATCTTCACGAGCGGAGGAAGTAATTATAAAAACGTCGAAAGGGTTGGCAATGACAGGTTATGATATATTAAGTGATGAAAATTTAAGTTTTAAGATTTTAGAGGAATTTGAGGAAAAGGTTAAAGGAGGAGACAATGAATTTTAATCTGGAAAACTATTTATTGGATTTAGAAAAAATAGTAAATATAGATAGTGGAAGCGAGTATATACAAGGAGTAAATCAAGTTGCACAATTTTTTAAACCAAAACTTGAAAAATTAAACTATCAAGTTAAGACTCATTATACCAATAGTGATACTGGGGTTAGTTTAGAAGTGACCAATAAAAAAGCTCCCTATGACATCATGTTAATAGGACATATGGATACAGTTTTCCCGGAAGAGACTACAGATAAAAGACCGTTCAAAATAGAAAATGGTTGTGCCTATGGTCCGGGTGTTATTGATATGAAATCTGGTTTATTATTAATATACTATCTTTTAAAGGAATTAAAGGAAGCACAAGATATACAGGAACCTTCCCTTTGTGCTATTTTCAATGGAGATGAAGAGATTGGCTCCAAAAATTCAAGGGCATTAATAAAAGAAAAAGCAAAAGATGCTAAAATTGCCCTGGTTTTAGAGCCCGCCCGTAAAAATGGAGAATGTGTGCTTGCAAGAAAAGGAATTTCAGGCTATAACCTTAAGTTTAAAGGTAGGGCAGCTCATGCTGGAGTTGAACCACAAAAAGGGGCCAGCACAGTAGTTGAATTAGCTAATTGGATTCTGGAATTAGATAAATTAAACGATTATGAAGCCGGTTTCAGTGTAAATGTGGGGACTATACAAGGAGGAACAGCTCCCAATGTAATTGCAGAAGAGACCAGAGCCAAGATTGATGTCAGATTTATAAACGATGAGCAGCTAAATAGAGTTGAAGATAAACTAACTGAACTACAGGATAATCCTTTTGTTAAGGGAGTAAAAGCTGAAGTTTTTCATCGTGGAATTCGTCCTCCCATGCAGCCTACAGAAAAAACTTTGAAGTTGTGGGAAAAAGTAGAAAAAATTGGTCAACAGCTAGATATTAAGATGGATTGGATTGCGACCGGTGGAGGTTCTGATGCTAATTTCACTTCCGGAATGGGAGTATCTACAATTGATGGTTTAGGTCCAGCCGGTGGAAACCCCCATAGTGTAGATGAATATCTAGATATTAGTGCAATTGAACCGCGCTTTAAGTTACTAATGGAGTTAATTAAAATAAGTAAAGATTTTTAATAATAAGGAAATGTATATATTTAAAGACCGGTTTAAATCGGTCTTTTTCACCTTTATTAGGAGGGGGAAGTAATGGATAATAGAATTAGGAACAAAAAATTACATAAAAAAATATGTTCGGCTGAAGAAGCGGCTAGTTTAATTAAGGATAATATGGTCATTGGTTGTAGTGGTTTTACTCCCTCTGGTTATCCAAAAGCAGTACCACTTGCCCTTACAAAAAAAATAGAAAAATCAGCCAAATCCTTTAAGATAGATCTCTTAACAGGTGCATCAGTCGGTAAAGAATTAGATGGTAAATTTGCCCAAGCCGATTTAATCAGACGAAGATACCCTTATTATTCAGACAAATTTGTTCGTAAAAAAATAAATAAAGGCAAGATCGCCTATAAAGATGTTCATTTAAGCCATTTTCCTCAACAAATTAGGTATGGATATTATGGTGATATTGATATTGCTATTATTGAAGCAACTGCAATAACTAAAGACATTAATATTATTCCCACAACTTCAGTGGGTGTGTCACCTGTTTTAGCTTCTAAGGCAAAAGAAATAATAGTGGAGATAAATACAAATAAGCCTGTGGAATTAGAAGGCATTCATGATATCTATCAACCATTAGACCCTCCTGATCGTAAACCGATACCTTTAAAAAGTGTAGATGATCGGATAGGCAATAGTTACATAGAAGTTGATGCGGAAAAAATTAAAGCTATTGTTTATACTAATTTAAAAGATGACTTAAGGTTAAAAGTTTTTCAAAATAATATCTGTAGTAGTATTGCCCATCATATTATCAAATTTTTAGAAGATGAGGTTAGAAAAAATAGGCTCCCGAATAGTTTATTACCACTACAATCAGGGGTTGGCCAGGTTGCTAATGCCGTTTTAGCTGGTTTAGAAAAATCAAATTTTAAAAACTTATCTTTTTATTCAGAGGTGATTCAAGATTCAGTCTTAGATTTGATTGATAGTGGTAAAATAAATATTGCCAGTGGTACTTCTATAACTACTTCCCCAGCAGGTTATCAGAGATTTTTAGATAATATAGATTTCTATAAAAATAAAATCATATTAAGGCCTCAGGAGATTAGTAATAATCCAGAAATCATTCGTAGATTAGGCTCTGTAGCTATTAATACAGCTGTAGAAGTTGACATTTATGGCAATATTAATTCGACCAATATTATGGGGACTAAGATGATGAATGGCATTGGTGGTTCCGGTGACTTTGCGCGCAATGCATTTTTAAGTATTTTTGTAACTTCATCTACTGCAAAAGAAGGTAAGATTTCATCTATTGTACCAATGGTTTCCCATGTAGACCACACCGAACATGATATAGATATTATTGTTACCGAAAATGGTATAGCTGATTTAAGAGGATTAGCTCCACGAGAAAGAGCAGAATTAATTATAGATAAATGTGCTCATATTGATTATAAAGATCAATTGAGAGACTATCTAAATAGAGCTAAAAAACTTGGGGGACATACTCCCCATCTTTTAGATGAGGCTTTGGCCTGGCATCAAAGATATATAAAAACAGGCACCATGTTAGATATATAAGCAGGAGGGATTTTAAAAGTGATTAAATTAGATAACCTTGTTGTTTCTATTGAATCTGAATTGATAGATTTGAGGAGAGATTTTCATCAACATCCTGAATTAGGTTGGCGGGAGTTTTATACCACTTCTAAAATTATAAAATATCTAAAAGATTTAGGATATGAAGTTAGATATAAGGAAGATATTTTTAAAAAAGAATTTAGACAGGGTTTACCTACTAAAGTAGAGTTTGAAAAAAGTTATAAACAGGCCCTTGAGTGGGGAGCAGATCCCAAAATATTAGATGAAATCAAAGATGGTTTTACAGGGGCAGTTGCAGTTTTAGAGACAAAAAACCCAGATCCGATAACTGCTTTCCGCTTTGATATTGATGCAATAGGTACAAAAGAAAGTGAACAAGATAGCCATAGGCCACTGCAAGAAAATTTCCGTTCTAAAAATCCTGAAGCAGTTCACAGCTGTGGACATGATGGTCATATAGCAATTGGGTTAGGTTTAGCTAAATTATTGAAAAAATTAGAAGAAGCAGATAAATTAAATGGTAAATTTATCTTAATTTTTCAGCCAGCTGAAGAAGGAGTGCGGGGTGCAAGAGCAATTGCCGAAACTGATCTTTTAAATAATGTAGACTATTTTCTATCCGGTCATATTGGTATGGATGCCAATAATACGAATAGTATAATCTGTGGAATAACGGGGTCCCTGTTTACTAAAAAAATAGATATTGATATTTTAGGTGAGTCTGCTCATGCCGGAGGAGCTCCTGAAAAGGGAAGAAATGCATTGTTGGCAGCTACTAATCTAGTTTCTACATTATATTCACTAAATCAGCACGGCCAGGGCATGTCTAGAGTTAATGTAGGTAAGTTAGAGGCGGGAACATATAGAAATGTAATTCCCGAAAATGCTCAACTTCAAATGGAGATAAGAGGAGAAAATAAAGAAGTAATTTCTTATCTTTATGAAAATGTTAAAAATGCAGTTCAAGGTATTGAAAAAATCTATAATGTTGAAATTCAGTTAGAAATTGTAGGAGAAGCCGTTTCTATGGAAAGTGATCCAAAGTTAATAAATATAGTAAAAAAATCTGCAAAAGATATAGAAGAAATTGCTAAGGTTAAAGAACAAAAAAAATTACAGGGATCGGAAGATGCCAGTTTTTTAATGCAGAAAGTTCAAGAACAAAACGGTCAAGCCAGCTATATTAATTTTGGTACTGAGCTTAAGGCCGGGCACCACCAAAATAATTTTGATTTTGATGAAACAGTTTTACCGATAGCTGTTAAAGTATACTTAGCTATACTTGCTAAATTGGATATAATAAATAATAATAAATAGTATTTATAAATATTGACAAAAATAATACTTTCTGATATATTTAATTGTATAGACAACTAGATGTTTTGGGGTGGTATTTTTATGTCCAATATTTTGAAAAATATGAATATTAACAAAATGTCGGTGGTACCGATTTACCATCAAATTAAAGAACAAATTCAAAACTTAATTGATGAAAAAGAATTAGAAAATGGTGATTATTTACCTTCTGAAAATGAATTGAGTTCTCATTTTGATATTTCTAGAATGACTGCTAGAAATGCAATAGAAGAACTGGTTAAACAAGGGATTGTACAAAGAAAAAGAGGAAAAGGAACTATTGTATCTATTCCTAAAATAAATCAGTCTCTTATGGAAATAAAAAGTTTTACCACTGCTATGAATGAGAGAGGATTTAAGTTAAAGGCTGACTTACTAACTTTTGAAGTTGGTAAAGCAAGTGAAATTATTCAAAAAAAATTAAAATTAAATCAAAATAAAATAATTAATATAGCAAGATTAAGATGGATAGAAGATTATCCAGTAGGGCTTCAGTATTCATATATACCATTTGAAAGAGCTGAGGAGTTAGTGAACCACCAAAATAAATTAGAAAATGAATCCTTATATACCCTACTTGATAAATACTGTAATTTACAACCTATAAAAACTCATGAAACTCTTGAAATAAAAAAAGCCACTTCTCGTGAAAATGACCTTTTACAGATACCCATAAATGATTCCCTATTTTATGTAGAAGCTTTAGTAGATTCAGAAGAAGGACCTATGGAATATGTCGAAGCATATTATCGATCAGATGTCTTTAAGTTTCACATCAACATGGAACTATAGATTGGGGAGGTGAATAAATAACAGTTAAAGATTTTTAATAGGGTAAAACAATACTGAAAGGGGAAATTTAAATAATGAAAAAGTTGAATTTAGTAGTGTTGCTTTTAGTTTTCAGTCTATTATTTACATCGGCTGTATTTGCGCAAGATAAGTATGGAGGAGAATTTACAGGTTTTTCATCAAGTGACCCTAAATCTTTAGACCCCGCCCAATTAGGTTCATGGGATCAGGCTGTTATGGCTGCTAATGTATTAGAAGGATTGGTAAGATTATCTCCAGATGGTAGGAGTATAGAACCTGGTGTAGCTAAATCCTGGTCAGTAGCTAATGATGGTTTAGTCTGGACTTTTGAGTTAAGAGAAGATGCCTATTTTCATGATGGTAATCAAGTGAAAGCGAAAGATGTTAAGTATAGTTTTGAAAGACTTATTGATCCAGCTACCAAATCACCTTCAGCTTGGATCTTTGATAAAGTGGCCGGATATAGTGAAGTGAGAAATGGTGATGCTGATAGTGTAAGTGGAATTAGAGTGATAGATGATTATACACTTGAAATTGAACTGACAACACCATTAACACCTTTTGTATCAATGCTGGCTGCTCCTGGTGCAGCAGTTGTTTCAGAAGAAGCTGTGAATGAATATGCTGATCAGTTTGGTCAAAATGTTGTTTCCGCTGGACCCTTTAAACTTTCTGATTGGGAACAAAATTTAGATATAACTATGACTGCTTGTGAGAACTATTGGGATGGACGCCCCTATCTTGATACTTTGAAATTTAAATTTATACATGACGAAAACACTAGAGTAGTAGAACTATTGACCGGTAATCTGGACTGGGCTTGGGTAACTCCTGCTCATCATAATGCTTTAACAACAAATAATAAATATAAGGATCATATAGCTAGAGCACATACACTTCATGCAGCTTACTTTATTATAAATATGAATAAAGAGCCTTTTGGCAGCAATGAAGATCTACGTAAAGCAATGAGTTATGCTTTAAATAGAGAGTCTGTTATAGATTCATTACAGGGTAGAGCAGACCGAGCAGTTGGATTTTTCCCACCTGGATTTATGGGCAGAAATGATGAAGCGCCTGCCTATAATTATGATCCTGAAATGGCTAAAGAATTGTTGGCAGAGGCTGGTTATCCCGATGGTATAGATCAAACCTTCACCTTAGTTAGTTTACCATGGGAAAACTTAATAAATATACTTTCTATCTATCAACAAAACTTAAGAGAAGTAGGCATAAATATAGAGTTAAATCCTGTTCAATATGGTGAATATATGACAATGATTCAAGAAGGAGACTTTGATTTAGCATATGGCTATCAAGTACCGGATTATGCTGATGCAGATGGATTTGTCTATCCTCTCTTACATTCAGAGGGTGATGGAAATGTGGCCAATTATTCTAATCCAGAAGTAGATAGTTTAATTGAAGAAGGTAGAGCAGTAACTGATGAAGAACAACGTACTGAAATATATGAAGATATCACTATGATATTACAACAAGATTTACCATATATTACTAGCACACATAATATCTGGGTAGATGTTACAGATCCTAAAGTAAGAAACTGGGTACCAAGTGCGATGGATATTCATATGTTCCATAGAGTATGGATGGAAGAGTAAATATAGGATACCGGGTATAGTTTTCTATACCCGGTTTTTCTTAATATATTCCCGGATCTATAAGGGGTGAATAAAATTGTTTTCATACATTTTCAAAAGATTTTTATCACTTATTCCAATCTTAATTGGATTAACTATCCTTATTTTTATCTTCTTATATTTAATACCAGGTGATGTAGCCCGGATGATTGCCGGTCCTTCTGCTACAGATGAAGTTGTGCTGAGTATAAGAAATGAAATGGGATTAAATAGGCCTTTATATATACAATATTTTGATTTTATTACAAATTTTTTAACTGGAAATTTTGGAAAGTCATATCAATCCGGTAATTTAATAAAAAATGAGATTCCGGTTGTTTTTATAAGAACATTCCAGTTAGCTTTTACGGTTCAAATTCTTTCTTTTATTATCGGTGGTATTTTAGGCATTATTTCTGCTATTTGGCGTAAAACAATTTGGGATAGATTAATAATGGCAGTTTCTGTTTCGGGTTTATCTTTACCATTATTTTGGTCAGCCTTAGTTATACAGTTAATATTTTGTATTTATTTAGGTTTATTACCACCTTCCGGTTATGAAGCGGGTTTTGATAGATATATTATTTTGCCTACTTTAACTTTGATATTACCAAATAGCGGCATGTTAGCCAGAGTGACAAGATCTGCTATTATTGATGTTATGAACTTTGATTATGTGAGAACTGCAAGGTCTAAGGGTTTAAGTAACTTTTGGGTTGTAACTAAACATATAGTTAGAAATGCCTTAATTCCTATGATAACAATGACCGGTACCAATTTGGGTAGAATGATGGGTGGAGTTATTATGATTGAGATTATTTTTACCTGGCCGGGTATGGGTAAATATGTATATGACGCCCTTTTAGCTAAGGATTTACCTGCTTTACAGACCGCCACTATTATAATTGCTGCTTTAGTTATTTTTATTAATTTATTAGTTGATTTATCTTATGCTTTAATAGACCCCCGCATCAAATACAATAAATAGGGGAGGTAAGAGATTTGAATTTATTATTAAAATTTTTGAAAAAAGAGCCGCTAGCTTTTTTAGCATTTATAATTATTTTAATTTATATTTTTATCGCTATATTTGCTCCCTGGATTGCAACTTACGACCCCTTTAAAGTTAAAACTACTATGGAAGTAGAGGGTGAAAAGTTATATGCTCCTTATGCACCGAGTAGTATGCATTTGTTTGGTACAGATCAATTGGGAAGAGATTTATTCAGTCGGGTTGTTTATGGGATAAGAATTTCTATTTTTGTGGGAATAGTTGCGCGAGGTCTTAGTATGATCGTAGGAGTTGTAATTGGTTTAGTAGCCGGTTTTTATGGGGGTATAACTGATAATATTGTGATGAGAATTACCGATATATTTATCTCCTTACCAGCTATCTTATTAGCAATGATAGTAACATTAATTTTAAGTCCAAGCCTTACTTCAGTTATTATTGCGATAGTGGTTGTTGGTTGGCCTCAGGTTGCCAGATTGGTAAGAGGTCAGGTAATGAGTATCAAAAATAATGACTATATTGAAGCAACACAAGCATTAGGTTCAAAAAATTTTCGCATATTGTTTAAGCATATTTTACCTAATTGTTTAGGTATTATAATTGTGTCTTTTTCCATGGGTATCCCAGGTGCGGTAATGTATGAAGCAGGATTATCCTTTTTTGGCCTAGGCATCCAACCCCCCAACCCTAGTTTGGGTTCAATAATATCGAATGGAAGAGGTTATTTAATGTTTGCTCCATGGTATAGTATAATACCAGGGATTATACTTGCACTATTTGTCTTATCAGTAAATGTATTAGGAGATACCCTTATTGATTATTATGATCCAACATATAATAAGGTATAGGAGGTCAACACCAATGAAATTAGGAGTTTCCACTAGTGTTTATTTACATAATAATTTAAAAGAAGCGATAAAAAAGATTGCTAATTTAAACTTTGAATATATTGAGCTTTGGGGTGAGCCTCCCCATTTATGGTTTGAAAATATTGACTATAAATATCTAAAAGATATTAAAAAAGAATTACAAAAAAGAGATTTAAAAGCTACTTTTCATGCTCCTGCCCATGATGTAGATTTAACAAGCATGAATCCAGGTATTAGAAAAGAGTCAATTAAACAACATATAAAAGCAATTGAGATTGCAAGTTTTTTAGAGGCTAATTTAATGGTGGTTCATACCGGTAGTTATTACCCTGGTGATAAAAAAGGTAGTGAAAATGGTAAAAACAGATTATATAAATCTCTTAATAAAATATTGCCTTATGCCGAGCAACATGACATTATAATTGCTCTTGAAAATTATCCGGTGGGTGAAAACGCAATATTTAACAGTCCGGAAAATGTAAAGAAAATATTAGGTGATTTTAATTCAAAGTTTCTAAAAATTACTTTAGATATAGGTCATGCTAATTTAACAAAAATATCAGCAGTAGAATACCTTAATAAATTAAAGGAAGAAATAGTTCACCTCCATATTAATGATAACTTTGGACAGGCCGATGAGCATTTAATCCCCGGTAAAGGTAATATTGATTATAAGAAATTACTGCAAACAATTAAGGAAATAAATTATGATAAAATAGGTATTTTTGAACTTTGGTCGCCTGAGAATACTGACCAGGCCTTAATTGATAGTACTAAATATGTTAAAAATATATAATTTGAAAAGAGGTTGATACTTTTGAAGGGGAAAATTATTGGAGTAGATATTGATGGGGTTATTACTGATGAACAGGGGAATTTCAATCGAAATATTTGGCATCATTATTTGTGCGAATATTTAGGAGAAGAAATTGATAAAAAAGAAGAAATATATAATATCTATAATGCGTATGATCTTAAAAAGGAAGTAATTGATGATTTTTTAAAAAGTAGTTTAGAAAAAATATATAATGATTTAATACCTTTAAAAGATGTAGAAAAAACCTTAAGAGAGTTTAAAGGAAAAAAATTCAAAATAATTTTAATAACTGCCAGGGAAGAGAAATTTAGAAATATTACTGAAAAATGGCTTGATAAATATAATATAGTTTATGATAAATTAGTCCATCAAAAAGATAAGGTTCCTTGTGCAAAAAAAGAAAATATAGAACTTTTTATTGAGGATGATCAAAACAATGCGGAAGATTTCAAAATTAATGGTATTGAAGTAATACTTTTTGATAAAAAACATAACAGAGAGTCTGCAATAATTGAAGAGGAAAATAGAGTTTATGATTGGGAGCAAGTAAAAAAAATAGTATATAATCATTTTAATATAGAATAATAAAGTTGGGTGGTATTATGGATAAATATAAAGGTGGTTTTGACGAATTAATAGAAAAGTGGGAACTAAAAGAAGAAGAGTTGTGGGTGGATTATCAGGTCTTAGGACCGATGTTTGCCTCTTTACGAATGTTTTTAAGTATGGAAGATGTTCTATCCGTGATTGTGGGTTCAAAGGGCTGTCTAAACCATTTAAGATTTACTATTATTGCCTGGGGAGAAGAAGATTTTCACCTTGGGAAAAAACCGATACCCTTATTAGAATATGACCAAAAAGATATAATTACCGGTGATTATAGTATTCCTGATAATTGGTTTAAAAAGATCAAAGAATTAGCAGAACATGAAAAAGCAAATATGATTGTACTATTACCGACTGATCCTATTAATATATCAGGTGTTAATTTAGAACCGATTGCTAATGATATTAAAGAAAAGGTAGGTATCCAAACTACTTATATTCCAACTTCAGCTATCTCAGGTGCTAATCAATGGGAAGGATATCAAGCAGCTTTAGAGGCTTTATATAAACCATTTCTAGATAAAGAATATGAAAAACAAGATACTGTAAATTTAGTGGGCTGGATGTGGCCTTCGCGCAAACGTGAACATGAAATTGGGGCCTGTATTGATATGTTAAAACAAATTGATATTGAAGTAGAGTCCGTGATTACAGGAGGGAGTTCAGTTAAAGATATTGAAGAGAGTATGAAGGCAAAAGCTAATGCTATGGTTTGTTCAGCTGTAGCCGGCGATTTATTTTATAAATTAGAAGAAAAAGGTATCAAATTAGCAGCTATAAGATCTCCTTATGGAAATGAAGGTACGAAAGAATGGTTAACTGAGATTGCAACTGCTTTAGGCAAGGATAAAAAAGATAAAATAAATCAATTAGAAGAGTTATATAAAAAAGATTTTAAAGAGATAAAAGAAATTTTAAAAGATAAAAAAGTATTTGTAAGTGGTGGACCGGGTCGTTTAATTGGCTTACTGCATACCTTAAGTGATTATGAAGTGGATATTCAGTCCGCTGCCTTATTTTGGCCTCATCCCTGGTCACAAAAAGATTTACGCCATATGAAAGAAAAGCATAGTATAGATATTAAAAATATAATCGTCTCACCTGGTTTAGATGATCTAGAACAAGTTGCTAATAATTATGAAGTTGACCTCTGGTTAGGTGGTTATCAAGAGCAACATATAGCCAAAAAGTATGATATACCTTTTGTCCCTATTACTGTATATACTTCACCTCATGTCGGTTTTGAAGGTGTAGTTAATTTAGGTAATAAATTAAAACTTGCTTTAGAAGGTTATGATTTTACAGAAAATATTTTAAAAGCAAAGGAGATACAGCCATGTATATATCGTCTGAACGAGAAAGAATAGAACCCTTAAAAGGTTGTGCTATGGTTGGCATTATTGAAGGCATTATGGGCATAACCGATGCTCGTCCTCTAGTACATGGACCTATGAGCTGTTCTTCAGGACACAGGATGGTATTTTTATTTGCAGATAAAGAACCGATTTTACCGACAACTGCGTTAACTGAAGAAGAATTAGTATTAGGTTCACAGGAAAAATTAAAAGCAGCTTTATATAAAGCTTATGAATTATACCAACCTAAATATTTGGTGATCATTATCACCTGTGCAATAAGTTTGTCAGGAGAAGAATATAATAGCATTATAGATAAATTTGAAAGCGAACATGATTGTAAAGTATCTGTATTAGATGGGAGCGGTCTATACGGGGAAGAAGTAGATGGTTTTAATCAATTGTATAATGATTTATGGAAGCGTTTTGAAATTAATAATAATATTAATTCGAATACTCTTAGTCTAGATGGAATGGCTTTAAGTGATGTTAATGCTGAAGGAAATTATAATATATTATATAACTTATTAACAAATTATTTTAATCTCAAAATAGGTCCTTCTCTTTTTATGAATCTAAATATAAATAATGATTTAAATGGTTATAAAAATAGTCAAAAAATTAAAATAGGTCATCTCTGGAACAATTATGAAATAAAAGATAATAAACCGGCCCCTTATGGAATTGAGGGAACTTATCAATGGTTACAATGGTTTGCAAATCAATTTAGCAAAAAACTTAAACCTGAATTAGAAAAAGATTATAAACAATATAAAGATAAATTTAAAGAACTGACAAAGGGACACAAATATAATGAGTTAAAAATAGTTGTTGAGGGTGATTCCTGGTATTCACTTGGATTAGCAAATTTTTTAATAAATGAATTAGGTTCGCAAGTTTTATTAAGTACTGATAATTATGGTATCAAATATAATAAAAAACACGGTATAATTAAAGAAATATATGATGATATGGGAGGATATGAACTTTTTATCAAAGCAAAAGAGTTTAAACCAGACATTGTATTTGGTTCTTCTTATATTCGTTGTAAAAAGAAATGGGAAATAGTTCCCTATACTCAGCCTATTTATCATCTTTATGATAATGACATTGACTTAATGGGCTTTACAGGGACTTTTAATTTATTAGAAATTTTAAACGATATTAAATAATATAATTATACACTGACGGAGGAATAGTATGAAGAAAATTGCTATGTATGGAAAAGGCGGGATTGGCAAATCAACTATTGCAGTAAATCTTGCTTTGACCTTTGCCAAAAAAGAATATAAAATCGGTCTAATTGGCTGTGATCCTAAAGGGGATACTTGTAGGCTTTTAGCCCCAAATAGATTACCAACAATTTTAGATAATTATGGAGAAATAAAAAAAGATATAAATAATATAAAAGATTTAATTTATGTTCATAAAGATAGTATTTCTTGTATTGAAGTTGGCGGTCCTAAACCAGGTGTAGGTTGTGCCGGTAAAGGAATAGTATTAGGGCTTGACTTACTAGAAGGATATGATTTTTATAAAGATAAAGATATTATAATTTATGATGTGTTAGGTGATGTAGTATGTGGTGGATTTGCCTCTCCCGTTTCAAAAGGTTATGCTAAGGAAGTTTATATTGTAACTTCGGGTGAACAGGCTTCTCTTTTTGCTGCTAATAATATTATAAAAGGGATGAGCCAAATTGGTGGTAATATCCAGGGATTGATATATAATAGCAAGAATATTGAAAAGGAATTAGCTATTGTCAATGAATTTTCTAAAAGAATACAGATTCCGATTATTGGAAAAATTAAGCATTCAAAAAGAATTCCTTTATTAGAATTAAGGAAGAAGGCTATTGTAGAAGAATATCCTGATGGAGAGGAAGCACAACAGTTTAAAGAACTAGCTGAACATATAATAAATAAAGATATTGATGTGCAAACTGATAATATTGAGGACGAAGAAGTGCATGAAATAATCAAACAAATAAAGGGTGATAAATATGTCTATTAATCATCCCTGTTATACAGGTGGTTGTCATTTAGGTATTGTACGTATTCATTTGCCGGTAGCAGATGTTTGTAATTTAGGTTGTGGCTTTTGTGAAAGATCCATTGAAAATAAGGATGGTATCAAAAAAAGTAACAATGCTGTTTCTCCCCAAACTGCTTTAGCTTGGTTAAAAAAACTTATTGAAGAAGATAAAGAGGATATAAAAGTGATAGGAATAGCTGGACCGGGTGAACCATTATTTAGTGAAAATACCTTTAAGACCTTAGAGTTAGTCAAAAAGGAATATCCTGATCTCTCTACGTGTCTCTGTACTAATGGGGTTAATTTGGATGAAACTGTGGAAAGAATCACTGGTTTATTAGATTATTTAACAGTTACAATTAATGCTTATACACCAGAAACAGCTAAAGAAATATATAAGTTTGTTGTTTTTGATGGAAAATATGAAGATGATTTAGATTCTTTTCAAAAAATGTTAGATAAAAAATGGCTGGGTTTAGAAAAAGCAATTGCAACTAATAGTTTTAGAGCTATAAAAATAAATACAATATATATTCCGGATGTAAATGATGATGAGATTGAGATGATAGCTAAAAGGGCAGGCGAGATAGGTGTTGATGAATTAAACATTAAAAAATTAATACCAAAAGCATATTTTAAAGATCATAAAAGGTTTAAAAAAGAAAAATTAGAAAAAGTAAGAGAGAAAGCAGGCAAATATATTACAGTCTTTAAAGAATGTAAAAACTGTAGCTATGATGCAGTTGGAGTTCCTGGGAAAGACAGGCGCTTAAATCAGATTTTTGATAATGATTAAAAATGATAAATTTATATATAAATAAGTTTTTCTAAAGGTGCCTAAAGGCACCTTTTATTTATTTAATATTTTTTAAATTATCCTATTGTACATTTCTAAATCACAAAATAT
>CAYSHP010000015.1:0-43197 GCA_964430875.1 uncultured Halanaerobiales bacterium | reverse complement strand
AAATTTCTTAAAACTATCTATTAATAAAGAGGGATATATCATTTATAGACTTGGTAAAATTGAAAAAGTGAAGAAAAATAATGAAATTGCAATAAATGTTGTATTTAAATTGGAGGATGATAATAGTATAGATAAAAAAATAAAATTGATACATCCAAAAATGAAATATTATCAAAATAAACTACCTTATCATACATATCAGAAAGATGGTATAAATATAATAGAACATAGAACTGCTTCAGCAAATAAAAATAATTTAAAAAAATTAGAAAAGTTTGCTAGCGAAGCACCAAAATTTAAGGACGATAAATTTTTGATTATAGATTTAAGAGGTAATTCCGGAGGTGCAGATATCTATGCCTCTGATTGGGTAGAAAATTTTACTGGGGTAGAACCCGGGGAGGGCATCATAGAAAGTAGTTTAGTTACAGATACTGCCAATAGATTATTACTTAATAGTTTTAATCAAATGTATGGTATGCAATATTCTGACTTAGAAGGTGAATACAAAAAAATATTTGAAAAAACAAAATCGGGATGGACTAAAATAAAATATCATCCCTATAAATCGATAGGAAATGATACATTAATATTTGTTTTAATTGATAATGGTGTAGCATCAGCGGGAGAAAGTTTTGTTAATTATCTAAAACAATTAGAAAACACTATCTTTATTGGAACAAATACAGCAGGTCTTTTAAGTTTTGGTAACATGGGTATGTGTAATTTGCCGAACTCTAATATAGAGTTATTTATAAGTAAAACTATTTCTCTTACTCCAGATTTAAAGTCAAGAGAAGGTTATGGTTACTATCCGGATTTTTGGGTTGCACCTATTGATGCTTTAGATATTTCACTTAAATTTATAGATAATTATTTTATTGAGGAGTGATGAAATGGTAAGTTCAAAAGATAAAATTTATTAACTAGATGATAGTAGATATCAAAAAATTATAAATGAAATAAGAAGATATCAAAACAAAGTTTTTGTTCTTAAAATATAGATGAAATAAAAAAATTAAAGGATGAATATGATGTTAATATATATTTTGATATATTAGAAGATATTTCCATGGAAAAAGGCTATGAAATCCGATATAAATATCAAATAGCTCACCTGGGTAGTGAGCCAATAATTATAGCTTATAAAACTGAAAATAATATAACTAATGATGATAATGACTATAAAGGATGTAATAGCTATGAAAGATTTTTAAAACATGTTAAATTAGACAAAACTCCCGATAGTTTTTTTCAGTATATTATTTTGAAGATAATGGCTTCTCAATTTGCATTGGGCTGGCATGCTAATTATAATGATGCTGAGATAGTTTGTACTCAGGAAGCTATTAAAAAAACACTAAATAATTTAGATGGTTTTAATAATTTAGTATTCGGACATTTGTCCTCCCCTACTCATTTTAAACTTTTTGTGTCAAATATATGGGGAGGACAAATGTAATAATTGCAAATATGGACTATTTGTACTGTTATAGACCGGACAAATGTCCTTATTTTGATTTAGAATTTTATGAGAAAACAAAAACTATTAAACCATCACCTTATGTAAAAATCACTTCAAAAAATGCTATAGTAAGAACTGTGATATTTACAAAATGGGGAGGATTTATAGAATTATAATACTATATTCAAAAAGAAATTCTCCACAATATTATTGAAATAGATAAAGATAACTTGGTAGAATATCACTGTGGAATTGTTTATTGAAAACAAATTAATCACAAATATTATTTAAAAGGGGGCTATATAATGGACATAATATGGGAAGATGTATTAAAGTTGGTATTAACTGCCTTAATAGCGATATTAATTGGTTATGATCGTGAAAAGAGAAATAAAGCAGCTGGGATTAGAACAAATATGATTGTGGGCATCATTGCATGTTTAATTATGATAATTTCGCTTAGAATTGCTAATAGTGGAATTGGAATTTCTAATAATGCTGATCCAGCTAGATTAGCAGCTCAGGTGATCAGTGGTATTGGCTTTTTAGGGGCGGGTACAATTATTAAACAGGAAGATAAAATTGAAGGTTTAACTACTGCAGCTAGTTTATGGGGAGTAGCTGGTTTAGGCTTAGCGGTTGGTTATGGTCTTTATACATTATCATTAGCAGCTGCCCTGATTATTTTTATTGGATTATTTATTAAATAATTTTTTAACTCACATAATTATTACATATTTTAATGTTAATATTTAAATGAAAAGTAAGATAAGACTAATAAATATTTATTATTACCCCTTGATTAAAAGCTAATACCAATACAAAAGAGGACGTATTCACCCTCTACTCCTTTACCCCGAGAAATCGGGGTTTTTTATATTGCAAAAAAATATAAAAAAAGCATAGTTAATTACTCAAATTAATAGCAGGGGAAAGTAATTCTTTATTGAATTTATTAAATACAAAGCAAATGAAAGGGGTGTTATCATGGTTAAAGTTTTTTGGAATGATAAAGAAATTGCCCGTTCTGAAGATACTAAATTAGTTGAAGGTAATCACTATTTTCCACCTGAAAGTGTAAAGATGGAATATTTTGAAGAGAGTGATCATCACACTACCTGTCCGTGGAAAGGTGAAGCTAGTTATTATCATTTAAAAGATGATGATGAAAAATCAAATAATGCAGCCTGGTATTATTCTGAACCTAAAGAAGAAGCAGAAAAGATAAGAGACTATGTTGCTTTTTATAAAAATAAAGTAAATATAAAAGAAGAATAATAATCGAATTTAAATAAATTGCCAGGAGGAAAATAAGTGTTGCCAAAAAAGTTGATTTTCATAAGTCTTTTATTCTTAATGACGTCTTCAATTTTAAGTTCAGCAGTAGCACAAGATACTAGTTTTGAAATAATTTATACTAATGTAATTGAAGATGAAAGCCAAATTAAAAGTAATGAAGGATTGGAATTCAATAAAATAAAAGAAGAAGTTAAAGAATACAAAAATGAAAATCATACATTAATATTAGATACCGGCAATACTCTTTATAACTTAACAATTGCTAATAATGGTGGTTTAAATGCAGTAGCTAAAATGAATGAAATCGGTTATGTAAGTTTACTCCTTGGTAATGATTATTTTAATTTAGAAAAAAATAAAATTCAAGAGTTAGAGAAAAAGGCAGATTACGAATTTTTAGCTGCAAATTTAAAACCTCAATTAATTAGTTTGTATACCATAAAAGAAATATCAGGACTTAAGATAGGCATCTTTGGTATAGTAAATCCAAATGTTGTAAAGCAGACACATCCTGATAATATTAAAGGTTTATCATTTGAAAACCCTTATGAAGTTGCTTTTAATTTAGTGGATGAATTAAAAAACAAAGTTGATATTATTATTGCTTTATCATATCTTGGATTTGATGATAATGAAAATTATCATAACGAATATTATCCAGGCTGGAGAATAAGACAGGAATTTAAATCTTATAAAAGTCACTACTACCAATGGAAAGTTGTCTGTAAAAGCAAGTTCATTTAAAGTTGAAATAAAATCTGAAGTAAAAGATAATAAAAATGAAAATGAGAATAAGCGTTTACAACTGGATTGATTTTAAAATTTATTGTTTTTTAAAAAAATGCATAAATATAATTGAATTAATATAACTGATTTTCAAATATATTTTCATATGAAAGTTAAATATTTGAGTTGAGAAGAGATAATTTTTTAAAACTTTATTTGAACAATCATCTAAGTAATTACTAAGTTGTCTATTATTTAAATATTTAGACAATTAATAAGGGGTTGACAGATAACATTTAATCTGTTATTATACACAGTAATATATAATTATAAATTGTTTAATAACATTGATTGGGAACTGTCATTATAATAAATCTTTTTTTAAGAGAGCCGGGCTGCTGGAAAACGGTAAAGATATTATAATGAATCTCACCCATGAGTTTCAAAACTGAAATAAAAGTAGGTTTTGACGGAGTGTCTACCGTTATTTTGACGAGTTATCTCTTAATCAGGTAGCTTATTGGTCTTTTAAAGGATGGTACCCTTTTCCTTATCCAGGAAAAGGGTTTTTATATTTAAAGGGGGTGAATTAAGTAGAGAGTAGCGAGTAGTATAATATATTATTGGTAAAATAAGTAGTGAGTAGAGATTATAATTTAGAGTTTAAAGAGTAGAGAGTATGTATTATAGATAAATATTATGAGTAGTGAGAAGGAGAGTAGATTAAAAAATGAATAAGAAAAATTATTTTCTAATGATTTTATTTGCAGTGTTTTTTGTAGCTGTCTTTAGTTATGGTGTAGCAGCCGATACTATTACTATTGCAACCGCCTCTGATGCTTTAACACTTGATCCCATAATGCTAAGTGAAACTCCCACGATTGCTGTACAGTCTAATGTATTTGATAGTTTAGTTAATCTAGATGTAAATATGGATGTTCAGCCCGCCTTGGCCTCCTCCTGGGAAATTGAAGATGATACCACCTGGGTATTTAATCTACGCAAAGGTGTAAAATTCCATAATGGTGATGATTTTGATGCTGAAGATGTTAAATTTTCAATTGAAAGGGCTAAAAATCATCCCAAATCACAGTTTAAATCTTCTGTTACAGAAATAGAAGAAGTAAAAGTACGTGATGATTATACTGTAGCTATCAAAACAAAATTTCCTTTCCCTATTTTAACCAGAAAACTCAAACAGATATTTATTGTTTCAAAAGATTATGTTGAAGCTAATAGTGATCAACATTTACAAAATAATGCAATTGGAACCGGTCCATATAAAGTAGAGTCTTGGGAAAAAGATGAAGAGATGGTCTTAACATATTTTGATGATTATTGGGGTAATAAACCCGAATTTGATAAAGCTGTCTTAAAACCTATTTCGAATCCTGCTACAAGAGTTTCTTCCTTTTTAAGCGGTGAAGTAGATATATTAATGGATTTACCAGTACAAGATGTTGATAGGGTCAAAAATGCAGAGGGTGTTAATGTAATTACTAGACCTGGTTTAAGGTTAATCTTTTTAGGTTTTAATACCCAAGAAGGTCCATTTTCTAATTTGAAAGTAAGAAAAGCAGTTTATCATGCTATAAATGAAGATGCAATTGTAGAACATGTGATGAATGGACATGCCTATAAAGCCGGCCAATTTTATCCGGAAACGGTATTTGGATATAATCCTGAAGTTGAAAGGGTTTCATATGACCCTGAAAAGGCTAAACAACTATTAGCTGAAGCAGGCTATCCTGATGGATTTACAATTCAATTTGATTCCTCTAATGACCGTTATATGAATGATGGACAGATTGCTCAGGCTGTTGCTATTCAATTGGCAAGGGTTGGCATAAATGTAGAGTTAAATGTTCAGACTAAGTCAGCCCATTTTGATAAAGTATTATCCAGAAACACTGATTTTTATCTATTAGGTTGGTCTAACACTAATGGTGATGGTATGCAATTTTTAGATGGTCTATTACATTCACCTGAAGATAGTTATGGACGCTTTAATTTAGGTAACTATACTAATTTAAGAGTAGATGAATTAATTGAAGAGGCCGCCAAAACTCTTAATGATAAAAAACGTTCTCAGATAATGCAAGAAGCAGTTAAAATAGGAATGGATGAAGTTGCCTATTTACCCTTACATTATCAACAGCAACTTTATGGTTTAAAAGAGAATATTGCCTGGACACCAAGACCTGATAAATATATTGATCTCTATAATATGGGATTTAGATAATAAAAATTTAAATGGGGAGAATATCTATTCTCCCCTCATAATCTTGATATTATTAGGGAGGTAGTAGTATACCATGTTAGAATATACTGGCAAAAGGATTTGGCAGACATTTATTGTTTTAATGGCTGTTTCAATCATTGTTTTTGTTATGATAAATGCAAATGGTGATCCGGTCCAAACTTTACTGCCCCCAGATGCAGAACAGTGGGCGGTTGAAGAATTAAGAGAATCACTTGGCCTTAATCAGCCTTTATATATACAATATTTTAATTTTATAAAAAATGCTGTAAGAGGTAATATGGGAATATCATATTATCAACAAGTACCGGCCTTAAATTTAGTTTTAGAAAGATTACCTAAAACTATGGAACTTGCTTTTGCTGCCATAATAATATCGATTTTAATTGCAATTCCGGCTGGTATGTATGCAGCTATTAAACCAGAAAGTATTTTCTCTAGGATAATAATGTTTTCTTCCTTGGCAGGCATTTCATTACCAACTTTTTTATCCGGCATTTTACTTATATTAATATTTGCCGTTAATTTTTCTTGGCTACCTTCTTCAGGTAGAGGAGAAGTAGCTCAATTTTTAGGTATTCAATCTAGTCTTTTTACAATAGATGGTTTAAAACATATTATTATGCCGGCAAGTACTTTAGGCTTATATATGGTAGCTATGTTAATAAGACTGGTAAGGGCCGGTATGCAGGAAGTATTAAAACAGGATTATATTATGTTTTCGAGAGCAAAAGGAATGCCAGCTAAGATAGTTTATGTCAGACATGCCTTAAAAAACACCATGATTCCCGTTATAACAGTGATTGGTTTGCAGTTGGGTAGGTTAATTGCATTTTCAATGATTACAGAAAAAATATTTGCCTGGCCGGGAATGGGCAAACTAATTTTAGATTCAATTAATAGATTAGATAGACCTGTAATTATGTCTTATATACTGGTAATTGCGGCTTTATTTGCCGCTATTAATTTAATAGTTGACTTATTGTATTATTATTTTGACCCTAGAATTGAATTGGGTTAAGGAGGTAAGAGCAAATGGATGATCTTATTTATTATTTTAAGAGAGATAAATTAGTTATATTAGCAACTATCATTTTAGCATTGATTGTTTTTGCTAGTATTTTTGCTAGTATAATAGCTCCTCATAATCCATATGACCTCGCTTCTGTTTCCCTTATGGACAGTATGAAACCTCCGGTTTGGATTGAAGGTGGAGTGAACAAATTCATATTAGGTTCTGATTTACAGGGTCGGGGAATTCTGAGCACAATTTTATATGGTACAAGAATTTCACTTTTAGTTGGTTTTGCGGCGGTAGCCTTAGGCGGGACAATTGGGATAACTTTGGGCATGATTGCTGGTTACTTTGGTGGAAAAGTTGATAGTATCATCATGAGATTAGCTGATATACAACTTTCCTTTCCAACTATGTTAATAGCTATAACAGTAATGGCTTTTTTAGGTAGAGGAATTTTTAAGTTGATTTTAGTTATTGGTCTGGCTACATGGGTTACTTATGCAAGAACAGCCCGCGGTTCTACCCTTTCAGTCAAAAACAGTGAATTTGTGGAAGCAGCCAAATTGATTGGAGTAAGTAGAATAAAAATTTTACTTAAACATATTTTACCCAATATTTTAACACCAATCATTGTCATTGCCACTGTGCAAATTGCCCAGGTCATTATGTTAGAAGCTACTCTAAGTTTTTTGGGAATAGGTGTTCCATTAACGGAGCCTTCCCTGGGATTAATGATCGCAGATGGATATAAGAGACTTTTGAGTGGTAAATGGTGGTTAGTAGTCTTTCCCGGAGGATTTTTAGTTATGATTGTACTGAGTATAAATATTATTGGAGATTGGTTGAGGGATGTTTTAAACCCTAAATTGAAATAAATATATTCTGTATATAAAAAGTTGAGAGTAGAGGAGGAGTTAATATGCAGAAAAGAAAAATTTTAGAAGTAAGTAATTTGAAAACATATTTTCATACTAAAGAGGGTACTGTTAAAGCAGTAAATGGTGTTAGTTTTGAACTAAATAAAGGTGAGATCTTAGGAATTGTTGGTGAGTCAGGGGCAGGTAAATCTATAACTGGATTTTCTCTTTTAAGATTAATTGATCCTCCAGGAGAAATTGTAGAAGGTGAGATAAAATTTAAAGGTAAAGACTTACTTAAGGTTAATAAAAAAGATATGAATAAGATACGCGGGAAAAAGATTTCTATGATTTTTCAGGATCCAATGGCTTCCTTAAATCCTGTTTTAACGATAGGGCAACAGTTAATGGAAGTTTTGATTTTTCATCTAAATTTTTCCAGAAAGAAAGCTAAAAAGAGAGCTATTGAACTGTTAAATATGGTAGGTATTTCTTCACCTAAAAAAAGAATAAAACAGTATCCTAATCAATTAAGTGGTGGTATGAGGCAAAGAGTGGTAGTAGCAATAGCGTTAGCAAGTGATCCCGAAATCATTATTGCAGATGAACCAACTACAGCTCTTGATGTTACTATTCAGGCTCAAATTATTGGACTTATGAAAAACTTAATAAAAGATCGGAAAACTTCCCTGATATTTATTACTCATGATCTGGCTCTGGTTTCTGAAATAGCGGAGCGTATTATGGTTATGTATGCAGGTAATGTTATAGAGTATGGAGCAAAGGAAAAAATTATTAGTTATCCAGCCCATCCCTATACTGAAGGTTTGATAAATTCAATTCCGGTTTTTGATAAAGATCAAAAGAGGTTAAAACAAATCAAGGGTTTAATGCCCAGCCCCCTTAATTTACCAGAAGGATGTAAATTTCGTTCAAGATGTACACAAAAAAGTATTAACTGTCAAAATGAGAAAAAACTTATTAAGATTGAAAACAACCACTTTGCGACCTGTAGTGAAGCCCGCCAAATTGAAAAAGAGTTAATTGCAGGTGTAGGTTAAAATGAAACTAATGGAAGTAGAGAATTTGAAAAAATATTTTTCAGTAAATGATGGTTTTTGGTCTAGTCTGCTTAATAAAAATAATTTTGTTCATGCTGTAAATGGTGTTTCTTTTTCAATTAATAAAGGAGAAACCTTATCTTTGGTAGGGGAAAGCGGATGTGGAAAGTCAACTATTGGCCGAACAATATTAGGGCTATATGAACCAACTGAAGGTGAAATAAACTATAGTGGTAAAAATGTTAAAGAAATGTCATCCAAAGAAAAGTTTGGATTAAAAGAAAAAATGCAAATGATTTTTCAAGATCCATTTTCTTCGTTAAATCCCAGACAAAAAGTTAAAGATATTATTAAAGAACCAATCAGAACTCATAATATTGTTAGTAAAGAAGAGGAAGATGATTATATATTAAATTTACTGGATAAAGTAGGAGTAGATGGTTCCTATCTTAATCGTTATCCACATCAATTTAGTGGCGGACAACGTCAGAGGATTGGTATTGCAAGAAGTCTTTCTATGGAACCCGAATTTATTGTAGCCGATGAACCAATATCAGCCTTAGATGTTTCTATCCAGGCGCAAATATTGAACTTACTGATGGATTTACAAGATGAATTTGATTTAACATATCTTTTTATTGCCCATGATTTGAGTGTGGTTAAGCACATTAGTGACCGGGTGGCAATTATGTATTTAGGGAAAATTTTTGAGATAGGTGATAAAGAAGAAATTTTTTCAAAACCAATTCACCCTTATACTAAAGGATTATTTAACTCTATTCCAGAATTAACAACTAAGACCAAAGAAAAATTTTCAGTTTTAGAAGGAGATGTCCCTGATCCAATTGAATTACCATCTGGTTGTTATTTTCATTCACGCTGTAAGTATGCCCAAGAGATTTGTCGTCAAAAAGAGCCAAAATTAAAAGAGATTGATGGTAGAGAGGTAGCCTGTCATTTGTATTAAATTTTTATAAATAAAATAAGAAGATTAGTAGAAAAGGAGTGTTAAGTTTGCAGGCATATAAAAATTTAAACTTTGTTGATGTGAAAAATGAAGAATTAGTAAAAGATGCAGTTATCCTTGTTGAAAATGGAAGATTTACAAGTGTTGGTAAAAATATAGAAGTTCCTAAAGGAGCTGAAATTATTGATTTAAAAGGCAGAACAGTTTTACCGGGTATTATTGATGCTCATATCCATTGTTTATTAGATGCATCAGGTGATCCTCACAGCAGTATGGAAAAAGAAAATGAAGCAGTAACATTAATTAAAGCGCAGAAAGCTTTAGAAAGAACTTTAAAATCAGGTGTGACATATGTGAGGGATCTAGGAGGAACAAAATATTTTGATATAGGATTAAGAGATGCTGTTAATAATGGTTTAATCAAAGGTCCCCGTATGCAGGTGGCTGGCAAATTAATAACTATGACCGGAGGACATGGTCATGAAATGGGTAGAGAGGCCGATGGTGTTTTTGAAACTAGAAAAGCTGCACGTGAACAATTAAAAGCCGGAGTAGATATAGTTAAAATTATGGCCACAGGTGGTGTAATGACAAGAGGTGTAGAACCAGGCTCTCCCCAGCTTACAATGGAAGAAATAAGAGCTGCAGTTGAAGAAGCTCATAAAGCATCTCGTAAAACTGCCACCCATGCTCAGGGCACTGTTGGAATCAAAAATGCCATTAAAGCTGGTATTGATTCTATTGAACATGGATTTTTTCTAGATCAAGAAGCTGTTGATATGATGAAAGAAAAAGGAACCTTTCTGGTAGCAACTTTAGTTGCTCCTTATTGGATTATTGAAAAGGGAGTTGAAAACGGTGTCCCAGAATTTGCTGTGGAAAAATCCAAAAAAATTATCAAAGAACATTTTGCAAGTTTTGAATTTGCTTTTAAAAATGATGTTAAGATTGCTATGGGAACCGATGCTGGAACCCCCTTTAATGAGCATGGTAAAAACACCTATGAATTAAAACTAATGGTAGAGGCTGGTATGCCAACTATTAAAGCAATTAAAGCAGCCACATTAGGTGGAGCAGAGTTACTAGATATTAAAGAAGATTTCGGTTCACTTGAAAAAGGTAAAGTTGCTGATATGGTAATTGTAGATGGCAATCCAATAGAGAATATTGAAGATATTTTTAAAGTAGAATCTGTTTATAAAGATGGGAAAGAAGTCTGCTAATTAGATTAAAATTAAACAAGTAATTTATAAGGAATCTTTGGTTTTATTTACTATCTTTTATGTAAAAAATAAACCATTAGATTCCTCTATTTTTTTTATTGATTAATTAAGGTTTAAAAAATAAAGGATATATTATAACCATACATAATATTGTAAATTAATATGGCTAAATATTTTCATAAAAATTAAATGATTTTATTGGGGGGCTTTTTCTTGCAAAAAAGAGAACTGGGAATTGCAACTATAAATACCAGAACAGGCGTATTCCTTAGTAAGGAAATAAAGAAAGTATTTAATGAAAAAGTAAAGATTAAAAGATATTCTTTTGAGGATAGATCAATCGAAAAAGGCATTAATTGTAACCTGATTATAATATTAGAAGAAGCTATATTTGAACCACTAAAAAAATATGTAAAAGAAGAAGTCGAAATTATTATTGCAAAAAGAACAATTTCTAAAAAAGGCTTTAGAAAAATAACAGGTTTAAAAGATCAAACCAAAGCTATGTTAGTGAATGTGGGTAGTGAGACTGCTATGGAAACAATATCCTTAATTTATCAATTAGGGGCTAAAAATATTGAATTAACGCCAGTATATCCAGGTTTAAAAGAAATACCTGATTTAAATTGGGCCATAACTCCAGGGGAGAAAAATTGTGTTCCTGAAAGTGTCGATAATGTTATAGATATTGGTAATAGAGTTTTAGATATAAGCACAATATTTGATATTGCAGTAAAGTTAAACTTAGAAAATATATTAGAGAAAAGACAGACTCGCAGGTATTTTGATAATATTATGCCAGTTAGTTTGGGTTTAGAAAAAATAATAGGTAAAAAGAATAGCTTGGAAGGAAAATTAAATATTTTACTGCAATCTTTAGATGTAGCAATCATTGGAATTAATTCAAATGGTATGGTTAATTCTTTTAATATAAGTGCGGAAAAGATATTAGGTTTGAAAAGAGAAAATATATTGGGAGAAAGTTATAAAAAAGATTTAAAAGAGATACCTTTTAAAAGAGTGCTTAAAGATAAAAAAGCTATTGAAGACAAAGTGGTAAAAATTGGTGAAATTAGTTATGTAATCACCATAAATCCTATAAAAAAGTATGACACTATAAATGGAGCTGTAGCTATTGTTAAAAAGTTAAGTGAGACAGTAAAAGAACAAAACAAAATAAGAGCACAGTTAATTGATAAAGGTCATATCGCAAATTATGAATTTAATGATATAGTTGGTGAAAGTGATTTGTTACAAAAGGCTAAAAAAATTGCTTTGCGAATGGCTGACTCTAACTCTACTGTATTAATAACGGGAGATACAGGTACAGGTAAAGAGTTGTTTGCACAAGCTATTCATAATGAATCCAAGAGAAAAGATAATCAATTTGTAGCTATAAATTGTGCAGCATTACCAGAGAGTTTATTAGAAAGTGAACTTTTTGGTTATGAAAAAGGAGCTTTTACTGGTGCAAAAAAAGAAGGTAAAATGGGATTATTTGAATTAGCCCACCATGGCACACTTTTTTTAGATGAAATAAGTGAAATGCCCCTAAAATTACAGTCCAGGTTATTAAGAGTATTAGAGCAAAGAAAAGTAATGAGAATTGGTGGAGATAGTGTAATAAATATAGATGTTAGAATTATTGCTGCCACAAATAGGGTACTTAAAGATTTAGTTAATAGAGGTGAATTCAGAAAAGATCTTTTTTATAGGCTAAGTGTATTGCCTTTAAAAATACCTTCTTTAAATGAAAGAGAAAAAGATGTAATACTTTTAATTAAAAAATTTAAAAGTGATTTAAATGCTGACTATAAATTATCAGAGGAAGTTATTGAATTATTTTTAAGCCATGAGTGGCAGGGGAATGTAAGAGAATTAAGAAATTATCTTGAATTTTTTGCCAATTTAAATAAAGGGGATATTGGCATTGAAGATTTACCCTTTACCTTTGATGAGAGTAGGAAAGTAAAATATAATCTTAGTGAACAAGATAAAGATATTCTTAATTCCTTACATAGTCAGATAGCTCCCCCTAAATTGGATAACTATATATTTGTGCTATCTGAATTAGACAAAAGATTTAAAAATAATCAATCGACCGGGAGAAGAAGTATTACAAAAGCCGCTAAAAAGCAAGAAATCTACATAACCGAACAAGATATTAGAAATATTTATCAAAGATTAGATAAATTAGGTCTTGTAAAAATTAAAAAAGGTCGAGGTGGAACCCGTATAACTAAACGTGGTAAACGAATTGTTGATTTTTTAATAAAAAATAATAATTAATTAACTATCTTGCCGTTAATAAACACTTTCTCTACTTTAGCCATAACATCTAAGGGTTTTTTATCAAAAATTACTAGATCTGCATCTTTACCAACTTTTATACTTCCTACTTTATCATCTATGCCCATTATTTTCGCCGGATTAATTGTGATTGCTTTTAGGGCTTCTATTTCATCCATGCCAGCTTTTATTGAAAGTGCAGCATAAAGAGGTAAATATTGTGTGGGGGTAACGGAATGGTCACTTATTATTGCTACTTTTACTCCTTTTTCATTTAAAATACCAGCAGTTTTAAAACTTTTATTTTTTAATTCCACTTTGCTTCTGCCTCCAAAAGATGGTCCGACCATAACAGGGATATTAGCTGAGTTTATTTCCTCAGCGATTAAATGTCCTTCTGTACAGTGCTCAATAATTATATTTATATCAAATTCTTTAGCTATTCTAAGGGCTGTCATAATATCATCTGAACGGTGAGCATGTATTCTTAAAGGTATTTCTTTTTTTATTACTTTTGCTATTTTTTCCATTTTTATATCTATTGGATGGAAGTTGTTTTCGTTTGTTTTTTCTTTCTTTTGAGCAAGATAATTTTTTGCATCAATAAGTGCTTTTCTTAATAAAGCAGCTACCGCCATCCTAGTACTTGGCATTTTATCTTTGTCTCCATAAACCCCTTTAGGATTTTCTCCTAAAGCTGCTTTCAAACCGATATTTTTTTTAATTACCATTTTATCTATACTATTGCCATATGTTTTTAAGACTGTACATTCTCCTCCAATTACATTTGCACTACCAGGAGCTACCATAACAGTAGTAACACCATTTTTATAAGCATCACTAAAACCATTATCCTGAGGATTTATGGCATCTAGAGCGCTTAGTTGAGGAGTAATAGGATCAGTGGTTTCATTATAATCTCTACCTGCCCAACCGATGTCTTCTTCTCCAATACCAAGGTGAGTATGACCATCAATTAGTCCAGGCATAATAATTTTTTTGCTTGCATCTATAATTTCAATTCCTTGCGGAATTTCCATATCTTTTCCTACCTTTTCAATTTTTTTACCATCAATTAGAATTGAACCTTTTTCATATACTTTCTCTTCCATAGTTAATATTTTTGCATTTACTATTGCTTTCATATTTACCCCACTTTCTTTTTAATCGGAATCTCTTTGTGCTTTTGGGTCGAGTGAATCTCTTAGACCATCGCCAATAAAATTAATACTTAATACTGATAAAAGTATAGAAAGTCCGGGTGGTATCCAAAGCCAGGGCTTAGTTTCAAGTACGTGCAGATCATTAGCAGCCTGTAGCATATTACCCCAACTAGGAGTAGGTGGTTGGACGCCAAGTCCTAGGTAGCTTAGTGCTGCTTCTGTCATTATAGCGCCACCTACACCTAAAGTAGCGGTAACTAAAAGAGGAGAGAGCGCATTAGGTAACATATGCTTAAATATTATTCTAAAGTTAGAAGCACCTAGTGCTTGTGCACTTTCTACAAATTCTTCATTTTTTATGGATAAGAACTGACCTCTAATTATACGGCAAGGTGCAGTCCAAGATAATATTCCAAGTACTATCATCACATTATATATACTGGGTCCAATTACAGCTACTACGGTAATTGATAACAAGATAAAAGGAAAACTATTAAACATATCTACTAATCTCATAAAAAAGGTATCAACTTTTCCTCCAAAAAAACCAGCAATTGTTCCAAAAAGAGTACCTATTGTTAAAGCTATAGCTTCAGCTACAAGTCCGACTGATAATGAAATACGTCCTGCATATAAAAGTCGGGAAAAGATATCTCGCCCCATCTTATCAGTACCCATAATATGTTTTAAAGAAGGTCCTTCATCCATATTTTCAAAATCCATTTCAGAAAGATTGAATGGCGCTATTATAGGAGCTAAAAGAGCCATTGAAATTAAAAATATGATCATAAAAAGACCAAAAAGAGCTAATTTATTTTTTTTGAAGTCATACCATACATTTTGCCAAGTACTATTATTTCTTTTTTTGCTTTTTTCTTTTCCCATCTTTACTACCCTCCAATTAAATTAAGATTAATCATATCTGATTCTAGGATCTGCAATTGCATATGAAATATCAGCTATTAAATTACCTACAAAAACCATTAAAGCATAAAACATATTAGTGGCCATAATTACGGGATAGTCTCTTGCAAATACAGCATTTATAGATAATGTACCCATTCCAGGCCAAGTAAATATTTTTTCAGTAATAATAGAACCAGAAATAAGCCATGGTATTTGCAACCCAAAGATAGTAATGATTGGTATTAAAGCATTTCGAAAAGCATGTTTATAGATTACAAGGGTAGCCGTTAAACCTTTAGCTTTGGCTGTTCTAATATAATCTTCATTAATAACTTCCAGCATGCTAGAACGCATATATCTTGCTAGGCTGGCTATTCCTCTGATACCTAGAGCAAAAGCAGGTAAGATCAAATGTAATAGGATATCAAAAAAGCCTCCCCCGCTGCCAGGGGTGACCATTCCTCCAATTGGTAAAATAGGTATCTTTAAAGCAAATATGTATACTAATATAATTCCAAAAAAGAAACTAGGTAAAGATAAACCGATAAAAACAAGTACAGTTATTGAATAGTCAGCAAAACTATATTGTTTTAAAGCTGAAAAAACTCCGATGGGAATTGCTAGTACCCAGGAAATAAACATTGAACTTACTGCTAAAAGTAAGGTTGCTGGTAGTCTGTTTGCTATTAATTGAGAAATTGGTTTACGGCCTGTTTTTAATGATCTACCTAAATCACCTTGCAGAGCGTTTTTTAACCACCTAAAATATCTAACAAGCAAGGGATCATCAAGGCCTAATGATTCTCTTTTTTGATCAATATCTTCTTGAGTAATATTTTTGGTTTGTTTTAAGCTTGCTAATGGATCCCCAGGAGCAAGATTGATAATCATGAAAATTACCAAAGAAATGGCCAGTAATACGGGAATAACTTGTAATATTCTTCTGAGGATATAAGACTGCATTATTTTCCCTCCCAATATTAATAATACCCCCACCACTTAATGAAAAGTGGTAGGAGTATAAATATTAATTTATTTTTGCTTATCTTTAGGAATCCAAATTTTATGAACCATACTACCTTCTTTATCTAATAATAAACCACGTGTATTAGCAGTATTATATCCTTTTAATCTATCACTAATTACAGTGGTTAACTCTGGATAGTATAAGAATATATAGGGTAGTTCTTCACTAATATAATTTTGCCATTCTTTATATATTTCTTTTCTTTTATTCCTAACCATAGTTGTTTTACCTTTATCTAGAAGTTCATCATTATAGTCGTCATAGAATCTTACATCATTCCAAGCGGCATCAGAATGGAATATCCAGCTCATATCAGGTTCAGGTCCTGTTGCCCAGCCCATTATATACATTCCCCAATCTTTCGATTCTACAAGCAGGTCAACTAAAGCATTAAATTCCATGAGTTGAACATCTACCCCCACCCCAATTTGTTTCATAAATTCTTGGAAGATTTCACTTATTTCTACACGAATATCTTGGGAGGTGGTGTTTAATTCAAACTTCAATTCTTGGCCAGCTTCGTTTTCTCTTACACCATCTCCATCTCGGTCAACATAACCTGCTTCTTTAAGCATCTGCATTGCTTTTTGAGGATTATATTCATATTTATTGACCTCATCAGTATAACCCCAAGATGAAGGTGGAATGGCTCCATTAGCAATTACTCCATATCCGTCTAGAATTTGTATTATAATGTCTTTTTTAAAGCCATAAGCTAGAGCCTGTCTAACAATTTTATCTTGCAGTAGAGGATGTTTTTGATTTATACCAAAATAACGGAAAGCTTCCGCTACGCGAGTAAAACCTTTAAGGTTTTCCTGTCTTTTCAATTCTTCGAACTGTTCTTTATTATTTAAACTAACAAGGTCAATTTGACCTCTTTTTAAATAAACTGGTACTGAATCAGTTGCAACTTTCCTGATCATATATTTGTCTAAATAGGGACGACCTTTGTGATAATCTTCAAATGCTTCTAATGTAACATACTGCTGACTTACATATTCAGCTAACTTAAAAGGTCCACTACCAATCGGTTTACTATTAAAATCTAAATTTTCTAAATCAGCAACCGGAATATCTTTTAAGATGTGTGCAGGTAAAATGCCACGCTGCATATTACCCATAAAAGTTGCATCACTATTTTCTGTAGTGAATTTTATAGTATAACTATCAATAATTTCGATACCTTCTACATTATCTCTATTTCCATCATGATACTCTTGGGCACCTTTAATACTATTATAACTACCATATCTAACTCCCGTATAATCAGGATGTAGTATTGTCCTAAAGGTATAAGCTACATCCTCAGTTGTTAATTCATGACCATCATGAAATTTAACACCTTCTTTGAGATGAAAAGTGATGCTTTTACCATCATTTGAAAAATCCCATGATTTAGCTATATTAGGAACTATTTCACCAGTAGAATTTCTTATTACCAAACCATCAAATACAAGGTCAATAACTTGTGAGTCATAACTTGATTCATAGAGAATTGGGTTAAATATTTCACCAAAGTTGGTTTGGACTGTATCAACAAAGGTACCACCATAGACTGGTTCTTCAGCTTGTGTGATTGGACTGAAAGTAGTTAATAAACAAAGAATTGCAATAATTAATAAAGATTTTTTTAACATTTTACTCCTCCTAATATTCGTTTTGTTTCAATAATTATCTTTAATATTAAAAAATTATAATTTTAATATTCACCTCCTTTAAATTTTCGCAATTTAAATTTAACTTATTATTAAATATATTCTTTAGTCTTAAATATAAAATATTTAAATAATTTCAAATGGAGTGGAGAATGAGCAAACATCATTTCCGGATGCCACTGAACTGCAGTAATAAAATACTTATTTGTAACCTCTATACCTTCAATAGTGTGATCAGAAGAACGAGCTGTAACTTTTAAATCATTACCTAATTTTTTAATAGATTGATGATGTAAACTGTTTGTTTTAATTTCTGTTTCTTTATAAGCATTAAAAAGGAAAGAATCTTTTTCTATTATTACCTTATGAATATTATGCCATTTAGGTAAATTTAAAATATCATGTTTTTGTTGGTTGGGCTTTGATAAATCAATATCTTGATTTAAACTACCTTCTAAAAACACATTTATTAATTGTAAGCCTCTACAAATACCTAAAAGGGGCATATCTTTTTGATAAGCTTTTTTTAATAATTTCATTTCAAATTGATCACGTTCGGGGACAACTCGGCCGGATTTACCTGGATTTTCTCCATAATAGAGTGAATTTATGTCTGAACCTCCACTGAATAAAATACCATCACAGAGTTCTATCACATGATCAATATAATCATCTTGTAGAATTGGAGAAATTATTATAGGAGTTCCACCTACTTTGTGGATAGCTTTAATATAATCAGAGCTGCACATGGTCATATCTTGACCATTTACCCCCCTAATTCTTTCATCAAGAGTACCCATTTCTTCATCTTTAACTAAATATGAACTAATTCCAATAATGGGGTTGATATATATTCCTCCTTTCGTTTTCAGTTTTATTGTTTAATTGAGTAATAATGCAATATCTATACCAAGTCAATTAAACCCAACGTGACAGCTATCTCATAAAATTAATAAAGAGAACATGGATATATTATTGTATAAATGGGAATAAAGGGATAAAAAACTCCCGATAACCCCAATTGATTATAATGCTCCTTCATATTATAATCATACATTGTTAAAATATATCTAATAAAAGAAAACATTGTATTTATACATTTTTGGATAATTATAGGCATCTAAATCCTATGATGCTTAAATTATTAAGGTTTAATAGCTAATTTTAATTAAGTAAATTAAGTACAATGTAATATTAAAATATTTGATTATAATTCAATGTTTTAGTAGATTAATTAATATTAGTTAGTTATTCAAAGTTATTTTGAGTTATTGATATTTAATATAATCTAATCATATATGTTTGATTTGACTTTTTTACTATTATATGTATAAAATTAAAATACTAAATGTAAACGTTAACGTTAACGTTTACAAACTATCACTTCAAAAAGGATGTTTAAATATGGCTACCATGAAGGATATTGCTGAAAAAGCAAATGTATCCATTACAACCGTATCAAGGGTAATTAATAACAAACCAGATGTAAGTGAAGAAACAAAAGAAAAAATCAATAATATAATCAAAGAACTAGGTTACCAACCTAATAACATAGCAAGAAGTTTAGTTTTACAAAAATCACATACCATTGGTTTATTAATACCTGATATAAGTAACCCTTTCTTTCCCGAAGTAGCTAAAGGTATTGAAGATGAAGCCAAAAAATATAACTATTCAGTGATTTATAATAATACTAACCATTCTCTACAGGGGGAGAAGGAAGGAATTGAACTTCTCAAAAGCAAACAAGTAGATGGAATTATTTTATCTTTATCAATGTCTAACAAAGAAATATTAGATAAACTAAAAAATGATAGTTATCCTGTTATACAAATTGATAATATAATACCTGATTCGATTTATCCTTCTGTTCTTATTGATAATAAGAAATCCGCATATAATGCTACTCAGCATTTAATAGATATGGGCCATAAAGATATTGCTCATATTACAGGTGATCTTAAAACTAAAACCGGTAATGACAGGTTAAATGGTTACAAGAAGGCCTTACAGGATAATAATATATCATTAAATGAAGACTGGATATTGGAAGGTGATTATAGCCAAAATTCAGGGTATCTAAACTTCAATAAATTATTAAAACAAAAGATGATTCCCACCAGCATATTTGCAGCTAATGATTTAACTGCTCTAGGTATCTATGAGGCTGCTTTAGAAAAAGAGATAAAAATACCAGAAGACATTTCAATTATTGGACATGATGATATTAATGTTTCATCTTTAGTTCAACCTAAATTAACTACTATGGCTCAACCAACATATGAGTTAGGCAAATTAGCTTCTAATATTTTAATTAATAAATTGATTAATGAAGAAAATTTTGATACAGGAGAAGAGAGAGTTCTAGAAACGAAGTTAATAAAAAGAGATTCTATTAAAAAAATAAGTAATTGAATATCCAGGTAGGAGGTGATAGGAAAAGAGTGTTTTAAGGCATTTGTATTGAGTATTTAGAGTATGAATATCTTTTAAAGCGAATAATTTATCCCACTTATAACAAAATATATTCTTTATTTGTTCAAAACATTAAGAAAATAAATAAAATTAATAATATTATACAAGCCTTAAGTCTATCTATTAAAAAGTGGGCAAAACCCTAAAGGAGGAGCAAAATGAAAAAGTTAATATTTACCTTATCTTTTATTCTATTAATTACAATGTTATTTTCAGGTAGTCTACTAGCTCAGGACCAGATAGTGATGAAGATGGCAATTGGTGATAGTAAGTATATAAATGTTGGTGATGAAACTATCCCATTTATTACTTATGCACAAATGAGTGTATTTAAAAATGTAGTTGAACAGTTAAGTAATGGCCAAATTTCTGCTGAAATTTATGCTGGAGGTACTTTAGGTGATGATAGAACTGTATTAGAACAACTAAAAAAGGGAGTTATTCATGGTGTGGCTACAAATGAAGGTGTACTTCCAAACTGGTATAAACCGATTCAGGTTGTAGCTTTACCCTATGTTTTAAATAATGAATTAGTGGCATGGAAAGTATTTGATGGAGAATTCGGTCAAAAAATGTTTGATGATATGGCTGAAAAAACTGACTTTAGGGTTATAAGTGTGGGTTCTAATGGTGGCTTTAGAATGTTTGCTAATAATGTAAGACCTTTAAGAAAACCGGAGGATTTTGAAGGTCTTAAAATTAGAACTCAACAAATTCCGGCTCAAATGGAACTAGTAAAAGGCCAGGGGGCTTCTCCTACAGCTGTTTCATGGCCTGAAGTATATTCTGCATTACAAACCGGAGTAGTAGATGGTGCTGAATTACCTGTAGTAGGAGCAGTTGCTCAAAATCACCACGAAGTTGTTGATTATATTACTCTTGATAAACACTTGTTTAGTCCTATGTTTATCGTAATTAATGAAACATGGTATAGAGATTTAGATCCTGAATTACAAAGAGCAGTAAAAGTTGCAGGTGAGATGGCAGGCACAGCGAGTAGAGGTATGTCTCAATATTCCTTAAGTAAGGTAGTCTCATTCTTTAGAGATCAAGGTATTGAAGTTACCACTTTAACTGAAGAAGAAAGAGAAGTATTAAAAGAAAATTCCTATTCAAAAGTTAGAGATTGGTTAGAAGAAAGAGTAGATGAAGAATGGATTACTGGTTTTGAACAAGCAGTTGCTGAAGCTCAATCTGAAATAAGTGAATAATTAAATCAATAGAAAGAGGCCTGTCATTTTTTCAGGCCTCTTTCTTTAAATGAAAATGAGGTGAAGGATTTGGTTAATTTACTTAATTACATCATATCTATAAGTAAAAAGATTAGCAAATATACACTGTCCATAACCATTGTTATGGGGATAGTAATGACCCTAACGGTTTTATTAAATATAATAGGAAGATATTTATTAGGTTTTTCTCTACCGTGGGGAGCAGAACTACCTAGATATTTGTTAATAGCACTAACATTTTTAGGTAGTAGCGTAGCTCTAGAAAGAGATAGACATGTTCGTTTAACCGTTGTATTAAAATTATTTCCGAAAAAAATATCTATTATCATCTTGACGATTGGCAATCTTTTAATTGGATGGTTTTTATATTATTTTATAAAATATTCTATTATTTTAGTTATAGAAGAAGGATTCACCCAATCTATGCCAGTTATGCAGTTTCCTATGTTTTATATATATGTATTTATGCCTATTGCTGGAATTTTAATGTTTATACACTTAATAAAATTGATATCACAAAATATTCTTATATTTTTAGAAGGTGAACCGGAAGAAAAAATTATTAAAGAAGAAAGAGTACTGTAAAAGAAAGGAGGAATATAGTTGGCCTCATTTATTTTAATGTTTTTTGCTATTTTACTTGTAATTGGTGTACCAATAGGTTTTGTACTAGCTGTTGTTTCTTTCTTTGCTTTATTGAGAATGGGTAACCCCATTTTATTATCTCTAATTCCCCAAAGAATGTTTGCCGGTTTGGATTCATTCACATTTTTGGCTATACCATTTTTCTTTTTAGCAGGCGAGTTAATGAGTAAATCAGAAATCACTACTGATCTTATGGAATTCGCTAGTGTTGTAATTGGAAGGATTAGAGGTGGCCTAGCATATGCAAATATATTAGCAAGTATATTTTTTGCAGGGATTACTGGGGCTGCTTTAGCTGATGTAGCAGCTTTAGGTTCAATAGAAATTCCGGCAATGGAAGAAGGTGGCTATGATACTAAATTTGCAGCTGCAATAACAGTTGCTTCTTCTATAATAGGTCCTATAATTCCACCCAGTATTATAATGGTTATATATGGTTCTATTATGCAAGTATCGATTGCGGCTTTATTTTTAGCTGGGATAGTTCCGGGTTTAATGTTAGGTGGTATCCTGAGTATAATGAGTTATTATTATGCTAAGAAGAATAATTATCCCAAACGTGAAGAAAAAGTTACTTTAAAAGAATTCTTTATTAGTTTTAGAAAAGCTGTTTTAGCTCTAATAATGCCTATTATTTTATTAGGAGGAATACTCTCGGGAGTTTTTACACCCACTGAAGCAGCTAGTGTAGCGGCTGCCTATGCATTTATAATTGGTTTTTTTGTTAAAAAGACTTTGAAATTAAAACATATTCCGGATATTTTTAGGAAAATAGTTTTAAATACTTCAATAGTATTTTTAGTTTTAGCTGCTGCCAGTATTTTTTCCTGGGTAATGGCTTTTGATCAAATACCTTCTCAGATAGCTAATGCTATTGTTAACTTTACTTCTAATAAATTAGTTGTACTTTTATTGATTAATATCTTCTTATTATTTGTGGGTATGTTAATGGATGTAGGAGCAGCTTTAATTGTTTTAGCACCGATATTAGCTCCAATTGCTATTGAATTTGGTGTTCACCCCCTTCATTTTGGTATTGTAATGTCGATTAATCTAATGATAGGATTAAGCACACCTCCAGTGGGACCAGTATTATTTGCGACAGTGGGGATAACCGATCTTACGATTGAAGAACTTTCAAAAGCGGTTGCTCCATTTTTAATAGGTATGTTTATATTCTTGATGATTATTACTTATTTCCCTCAAATATCGATGTTTTTACCTAAATTATTTGGATATATCTAAAAATACTGAAAGAGTAATAATGATGATTATATAGGGCAGGAGGTAGCAGATGGAAAACAATATTCTAGTAGTAGGTAGTTTGAATATGGATTTAAATACTAAAGTTAAAACTTTGCCGGGAAAAGGTGAAACTGTATTTGGTGAGCATTTTTATACTGTGCCAGGAGGCAAGGGATTAAATCAGGCAGTCAGTGCAAGTAGATCAGGTGGTAATACCTGGATTTTGGGCAAAATAGGTAATGACTATTATGGTAAGTTGATCCTTGAACAGTTAGAAAAAAGTGGTTTAAATACTGAATTAATAAAAATGGAAGAAAATACAGAAACAGGCAAAGCAGTAATTAATGTTGATGAACGGGGGAATAATACGATAGTTGTAATACCAGGTGCAAATTCTAAATTATCAATAAAAGATATTGATGATAACATTGAAATTTTTAATAAAATGGATTCGATTTTATTACAGATAGAGATACCTAAAACAGTTGTGTTTCATACCATTGAAAAAACATATGATCTTAAACAGACAAATATTATATTGGATCCTACTCCTGTTACAGAAATTCCCGATAATATATATAAAAAATTAGATATTATAACTCCAAATTTAACAGAAGCAGAACAACTTTCAGGTTATAAAGTTAAAAATCAAAATGATTACAAAAAAGTTTCCAGGTTTTTTATAAATAAGGGTGTAAAAAATGTCCTATTAACGATTGGAGATAAAGGAGTATTTGTTAAAAATAAAGATATAGAACAATTAATCAAAGGTGTAAAAGTAAAATCAACTGATTCCACTGCTGCAGGCGATTGTTTTGTGGGAGCATTTGCTTCAAGATATACTGGTAATAATTTAATAGAGGCAGTAGAATTTGCAAATTATGCGGCTGCTTTATCGACAACAAAAAAAGGCGCAGTTTCATCTTTACCAAATAAAATTGAGATCTTTAATTTTAGAGGAGGACAACAAAATGAGTGAAAAAAAAGTATTGTTAGCTGGTGAAAGTTGGGAAACCTTATCTATTCATATTAAAGGATTTGATATGTTTACAACTAGTAAATATGAAGAAGGTGGGAAATGGCTAATAGAAGCTTTAGAACAGGCCGGTTATGAAGTTGATTTTATTCCTAATCATCATGCCCCTAGCCGTTTTCCTACAACTATTGAAAAATTAAATCAATATAGTGTTGTTATTTTAAGTGATATTGGTGCGAACACATTATTACTTAATCCAGAGACATTTGAAAAATCAATTCCTACTAATAACCGTTTAAAGTTAATTAAGGAATATGTTAAAAAAGGCGGGGGATTTTTAATGGTAGGAGGATATATGTCATTTCAAGGCATAGACGGTAAAGGTAATTACAAGAATACTCCTATAGAAGAAATCCTACCAGTAAATATGGTTGGTTTTGATGATAGAGTAGAGGTTCCAGAAGGTTTAAATCCCAAAGTTATTAAAGAGCATTCCATAACTAATAACATTGATAAAAAGCTACCTATGTTATTAGGTTATAATCAATTTAGAGCTAAAGAAGAAGCAGAAATTTTAGTAGATTATAATAATGACCCAATTTTAGTAGTTGGAGAATATGAACAAGGAAAAGCAGCTGCTTTTGCTTCTGATTGTGCACCGCACTGGGGTTCTCCTAAATTTGTAGACTGGGAACAATATAATAATTTTTGGGGCCAATTGATCGATTGGTTAGCTAAATAATATTTAAAAAAATTAAATCGATTGGTATTTGTGATAAACCCCTCTCCCCCCTAGCAGAGCGGTTTTTTCTTGCAAATAGAAATCCCTTATGACTATTAAAATCATAAGGGATTATATTTAATATTATTTAATTTTACTTAATTTTTCTATACATTTTTAGATAGTAGTTTTCTATCATTTTTTCTGCTGAGAATTCTTCATAAGTACTTTCAATACTATTGTTCATCATTTCTTCCCATTTTGGTTTATTTTCATAATAAGTTGGTACAACTTCATTTAATAATACTCTATATAATGAATCCCGATCGTGTTGATCTTGATTTTCCCCTACATAGCCATCACCAAATTGCCAGCCGTTCATGCCATGTTGACAAGCTTCTGGCCACCAGCCATCTAGGATGCTAAGGTTAAGTACTCCGTTCATAGCTGATTTCATACCAGATGTACCGCTTGCTTCCTTAGGTCGGCGTGGGTTATTTAACCAGACATCTACACCTCTGGTCATCATCATGGCGATTTCCATGTTATAATCTTCTAAAAAGACTACACTATTAGGATATTTTTCAGACATCTTAACTATCCTTTGCACTAAATCTTTACCTTTATCATCTAAAGGATGTGCTTTACCGGAGAATATTATTTGAATCTTATTATCTTTTAGATAAGGCTCAATTACATTCATTTTACTAAAAATCAAATCAGCTCTTTTATAAGGAGCAGCTCTTCTTGCAAATCCAATTAATAATTTATTCGGATCTAGGTTAGCACCAGTTTTATCTTTAACATAGTTAATTAATTCAGATTTTAACTGTTGATGGACGGGCATTAAGTCATTGCCATCTTCAAAGGTAGTATAAATTCTGGAATCTACCCAGGTTTTTCTATGAATACCATTTGTTATGGCTTTAATTGGAGATTTATTATCAACATGTTCCCACATTTTACGAGCTGTAACACCGTGTAGTTGGGCTACACCATTTGATATTTTAGCCAATCTTAAACCGGCTACAGTATTACTGAAAGGATCATTACCAATTTGTTTCATCTGTTTTTCTGTTAAACCGTTATATGCGCCAACTTCTTTTAAGATATGATGTTCATGTTCTTCATTACCTTTTTTGACTGGGGTATGGGTAGTAAATACGGTTTGATTTCTTACTGCTTTTAAGGCTTGATCAAAATTAAGTCCTTCTTCCATTTTTTCTTGAATCATTTCGGTACCAGCAAAAACAGCATGGCCTTCATTATAATGGTAAACATCAATATCTAAATCAAGAGCTCTAATCGCTCTAATTCCACCAATTCCAAGAGCAATTTCCTGAGCAACTCGTTCTTCTTCGCCCCATGCATAAAGTCTTTTAGTAATCCAGTCGTATTTTCCGTTTTCTTCTAAATTAGAATCTAAAAGATAAAGGGGGTTCATATAATCGGTTTCTAATTTCCAGACCTTTAACTTAATATCATGACCATTAACTTCTACATTAACAGTAATATTAGTATCTTCAAGATGGTTATAGATATAATCATTGGTAGGATATTTATCATAAGGCCTACCATTTTCATCAATTAACTGTTTAGTATAACCTTCTAGCCATAGCATACCGATTCCAATAATAGGATAATTATATTCATGGGCAGCTTTGAGTATATCGCCAGCTAAGATTCCTAAACCACCAGCATAGATTCTAAAATTGTTGTTAATACCATACTCCATACAAAAGTATGCTATATTCTTTCGTTTTTCTTTAGCTATCAAATTTGATCACTCTCCCAAAGTATTATGATACTCATCTTTTTTACTTATTATTTCTTCCAGATTCTTAAAAATCTATCTAGTAGTCTTGAATCATTTTTAGTATCAGGTTCTGTAAAGTAATCTGGAACATCTAATTTTTCTTTTTCTTCTTTTTTACTGTTTAAAATTTCTTTCATGAATTCTAAATATGCTTTAGCGGTCTGCTCCCATGTATATTTATCCATCACTCTTTGTTTGCCTTTTTTGTGGTAATGTTGCCAGTTTTTTTCATCGGATAATATTTCAAGTAAGCCATCAGCAATATCTTCAGGCTCTTCTGGATCAACCAGCACGCCAAATTCTCCTTTGTTCATAATTTCAACCGGTCCACCATTTTCAGTTACCACTGCGGGTAGACCAGAAGCCATTGCTTCTACAGGAGCTAATCCAAATGGTTCATAAAATGAAGTTAAAGCAAAAACAGATTTTTTACTAGCAAAGTAAGCATAAGTTTCTGCTAACTGTTTTTGACTATTTAAAGAAAACATAGTAACTTTACCTGAGCAGTTATTATTATAAATAATCTTCATTATTTGGTCAAGAATATTTTTTTCTTCTTTATCAGCATTTGAATAATCTTCAAAAGGATTTTCAATACCTCTTAAAGCTATAGCGAGATTTGCTTTTTTTTGCAGTTTTTTGTTTTCAGCAAACGCTTTGACTAAACCTAAATGGTTTTTCTTTTGGTCTAGTCTGCTTGAAGAGATAATCAAAGGTAAATCTTTTCTTTCTTCATTAATATCTCTATTAATATAATGTTCTAATTTATTTTTGATTTTATCAGTATACTCACTATTAAAGATGTCTGTATTAACTCCTGGAGGAATAACTTTAAATTTGTTATCATTTTCAGGATCTACAGCATCTTTATATAAATCATGAGAATATTGTTCAAATCTTTCCTGTGAAGTGCTTACTACAATACCATCTGCATGATTCATCGATAATCTTTCTGCAATAATTCTTCTATGGAAGTTAAATTTAGTATTATATTCAGTAAAATTAATCTTATTTACATCTAATTTGTCCATTTTTTGTGCACCAAGGGAATGACCGGTAAAGGTAAAGGGTAATCCTTTTTTATCTTTTAGAAGAAGACCGCTTAAACCACCATCAGCATAATGAGTGGTTATAAAATCAGGAAAGTTTCCTTGTTCTTCATAAAAATCTATAATGCCTTCTACGTAATCATCTATATAAGGCCAAAGTTTTTCTTTTCTTAAAAAATCATCACCACCAAAAGGGATTCTAACAATTCTAACTTTATCATTTTGGGGATATTTATCAATTGGTTTTGAAAATTCAGGCCAATCCTTATCTTTAATCTGTCTGGTAATTATATCTACATTAATTCCTAATTTGGCAAGTGCCAGTGAAACTTCTTTTACATAGACTAATTGTCCACCAAAGTCGGGATGTTCTGTCCAGTAACTATCATTTGGGTCAAAATTACCTTGTGGATTTAAAAAAGCCACATTATTTATTTCAGATATATCCATACTATAATGCCTCCTGCTCTTTAATGAATTTTAAAAGATAATCTTTTTCTGGTACCTGAGATAAGGCACCAATTCCTCTGATTTTAAAAGCTGCAGTTGCATTACCCAATTTAACAGCTTCTCTAATACTTAGACCATCTAATATGCCTATCATAAAACCAGACCAAAATGAATCTCCTGCACCAGTTACATCTACTACTTTTTTTGAATATACTTTCAGTCTATATTTTTCTTTTCCATCGGAGACTAAAGCTCCATCTTTACCCATAGTTAATATAACAATGTTTGCTCCTACTTGCAAATATTTTTCTAAATAATTTTCAGGAGTATCAGGCCCAAAGAGATACTTGGCATCATCTAAAGAAGGTTTGATAAAATCAGAAGCAGCAATTATAGATTTTACCAGTTTAGAACCTTCATCTTCTTTAGGCCAGAGAATAGGTCTATAGCAGGGATCAAAAGCTAGTAAAGTATTTTTATCTTCTTTTATCACATCTAAAACTTTAAGGGCTGTGTCACGTGAAGGTTTTTGTGATAAAATAAAAGTTGTTAAGTAGATAATTTTTGTTTTATTGACTAGCTCTTGTACTTTGTCATTAAATTCAATGTACTTATCGGCATCTCGGTAAGCAAGCCAGGCAGGGGTTCCACTTGTCTTATTTACAAAAACGAGAGGTGTCCTTTTACTTTCATCAATTTGTATACCTTCTGTTTTGATATTTTCTCTTTTTAATACATCTAATAAAAAATCACCAAAATCATCATTACCTATTCTGGTCAGCATTCTAGTTTTTGCACCCAGCCGTTGTGAATTGACTGCAACATTAGCTGCAGAGCCACCAAAATAGCGGGAAAATTTTTCCGCTTCTGAAAGCCTAACTTCTTTTTTTTCAGTAATTAAGTCAACTAATAGTTCTCCGAAACTTATAATATCAATTTCAGAATCTCTAAATTTATATACAGAATCTAGTAATGACATGATTTCACCTCTTTTACCTTCTTACTTGATTATTCTAGAAAAATATTTATATCCCTGCTTGAAGGTATTATATAGAATTTATTGAACTAATATAAATTAGAAGGAGTGTTTGTGTTTTCTATAAGAGACAAAATATGGGATGATAAAAATGAATTTAAAAGAAGAAGATAAAATTATATTAATATATATAATTATAGGTGGTTTATGGATATATTTTTCTGATGAAATACTTTCTTCCCTAGTTACTCAGGAAGAAGTCTTAATGAGAATCCAAACCTATAAGGGCTTGATGTACGTATTAATTACAGGTTCAATATTTTATTTGCTTTTAAAAAAATATTTTGAGAAATTAAGAGATACTAAAGAAGAATTAAAATCAAAAAACGAAGAACTTAATAAGTATATGTCAAAGTTAGAAACAGGACATGAAGTTTTAAAAGAATCATATGAAGATTTGTATGAGCAAACCGAAGACTTAAAAATAATGATAGATTTTATTAATAATGTAAGTGAAAAAACATTTAAAGAGCAAAAGAGATTTTTGTCTGCTTTATTAAGAACTTCCTATGAATTAGTTCCAGCCAGTGATTATGGTAGTGTATATCGCATTAAAAATGGAAAAGTTAATTTCGTTGATGCGATTGGACATAATTTAGAAAAGTTAAAGAAACTTGATATAGATAAAGAGGTATTTCAGACCTATAAAGGTGAACCGCAAATTGTAGATGAACTTTTAATGAAAAATAATAACAAATTGCCTGAAAAACAGTTTAAACTTATGGTAAATGCCTCACAAGATATAAAACAATCTTTAACTTTTTATTTAGATGTAGATAATGAAATGATAGCGGGTATATCACTTGATATAGACCGTGCATCTGAAACAGAGTTTTGTGAAAGTGGAGTAGAAACCTTAAAGGCTTTCCGTAATTTAGCAGAGTCTTTTTATACCTTTCAAAGGTACAATAAATTGCAGGGTGACTTTCAACGTGATATAATCTTATCAATGATAAAATTTTTAGAGATACATGATAAATATACCGGTGGACATTCTGAGGAAGTTGCAGAATTATCTCAGAAAATAGCTAAGGAGATGGATTTAAATGATTATGAAATAAATGATGCTTATTGGGCAGGTTTAGTACATGATATAGGTAAATTAATAGTACCAAGAATGATATTAAATAAAAAAGATAATTTTACACAAGAGGATTACGAATATATAAAAAACCATCCCCGCTGGGCATATAGGTCACTTTCTGAATCAAAAAGATTACAGGATATTGCAGAATATGTACTTTATCATCATGAAAGATGGGATGGGAAGGGTTATCCAGAGGGCTTAGAAGGTAAAAAGACACCTCTCATTTCCAGGATAATTGCAGTGGCAGATGTTTATTCAGCAATGACTTCAGATCGATCATATCGTGATGCTCTGACTAAAAAAGAAGCTATAGAAGAATTAAAAGATAATAAAGGCAAACAGTTTGATCCCGAAATAGTAGAAGTTTTTTTAAAAATCATAAATAGTGATATTAGTAAAGCAATCTAAATTGACAAACAATTGATAAAAAAGGGAGTTATAATAAATGGACATTATAGAATTACAGGAAGATCTATATCGACCTGAATTTATATATCATGGCAATGATTTAGGTGTTAACTACTCACAGGAAGAAACCATGATTAAATTATGGGCACCGACTGCTGAAAATGTTAAACTGGAAATTTATAATTATTATAAAAATCAAGAACCTGTTGAAGTATATGATATGTTTGAAGATATAAATGGAACTTGGACAGTAATAATGGAAGGCAACTATGCTGGTAAATATTATCTATTTGCCGTAGATTTTGGTGATAGAGTTGAAAAGACAGTTGACCCTTATGCAAAAGCATTAGCTCCAAATAGCAAAATGGGACTTATTGTTAACTTAAATAATACAAATCCGGCTAACTGGAAGGCTGATAGCAATAAAGAGTTAGCAAGCCCAGTTGAAGCTGTAATTTATGAGGTACATGTTAGAGACTTTTCGACTTCTCCTTATTCAGGAATAAAAAACAGAGGTGATTATTTAGGGTTTACAGAAAAGGGAACGGTTAATAATCAGGGTTTAAGTACTGGACTTGATCATCTAAAAGAACTAGGAGTTACACATGTCCATTTACTACCAGTTTTTGATTATGCCTCGGTAGATGAAGAGGAGCGTTATGAATACAACTGGGGTTATGATCCTCATTTTTATAATGTACCGGAAGGTTCATATTCTAATCAACCGGAAGGATACCAGCGTATAAAAGAATTTAAACAGATGGTCAAAAGCTTACATGACCATAATATAGGTGTTATTATGGATGTGGTATATAACCATACCTATTATACTCAGGAGTCTGCTTTTCAAAAAACAGCTCCCGGTTATTTCTATAGATTAATTAACAACTGTTTTTTAACCAATGGTTCGGGCTGTGGTAATGAAATAGCAACTGAAAGACCCATGGTTAGGAAGTTTATTATTGATTCCTTAAAATATTGGGTAGAAGAATACCATATTGATGGTTTTAGATTTGATTTAATGGGTTTAATGGATAAAGAAACTTTTTATACAATTGAAAAGGTCCTACATGATATAAATCCTGACATTATGCTTTATGGTGAACCTTGGGCTGCTTTACCACCTCATTTAGAGGACTTTCAAAAGATTCATAAAGGAGTACAGCGCGATAAAAATGTTGCCTTTTTTAATGATAGTTTTAGAGATGCAATTAAAGGTGATACAGATGGTTTTGTAAAAGGTTATATAAATGGTAAGTTTGAGACTTATGATGATATTAGACGTGGTATAGTAGGCAGCATTAATTACAATCATGAGTTAGAAGATTTTGCCTACAAACCTGAGGAAACCATCAATTATGTGAGCGCTCATGATAATTTAACCCTCTGGGATAAGATAAATAAATCGGTTAGTAAGGCTTCTAAAGAAGATAGGGTAAAGATGGACCGCCTTGCTCAGGCCATTATCTTTACTTCACAGGGAGTACCTTTTATTCAGGGTGGGGAAGAATTTTTAAGAACCAAATATGGTAATCATAACAGTTATAATGCAGGCGACCATATAAATCAAATAAAATGGGAAAGAAAGACAAAGTATTATGATACTTTTCTATATTATAAAGGTTTAATAAAATTAAGGAAAAATCACCCTGCTTTCAGAATGAGAGATCCTCAGATGATTAGGGAAAAACTAGACTTTTTAGAAAGCGAAGATGCCGCAATTGGTTTTGTTTTAAAAGACCATGCAAATGGAGATAAGTGGAAGGATATTTACGTATTATATAATCCCCAACATCATTGGGCTCGTTTTTGGTTGGATCAAAAAAACAAGTTTAATATAGTTGTAAATAATAAGAAAGCAGGCACAGAAGTCCTGCATAGTTTCGAATCAGATAATATTCAATTACCACCACTTACTGCGATGGTACTATATACAAATACTGATTGATAATTATATTCTTTTTAAATAAACGGCAGCTAGAGGGGGAACGGTTACTTCAATTGATTGAGAAAAACCGTGTAACTCCTCTTTTTTGCTTTTTATAAGTTCTTCATTTGAAATTCCAGAACCACCATATTTTTCTTGGTCTGTGTTAAATATTTCTTTATACCTTCCTTCTAAAGGTACTCCAATCTTATAGTTTTCTCTAGGTACAGGTGTGAAATTACATAAAATAACTCTTAAGTCATCAGCATTTTTACCGGAACGAGTAAAACTAATTATACTTTGTTTATAATCATCGGCTTCTATCCATTCAAAGCCTTCGTGTTTATAGTCTTTTAAATAAAAAGCATTATTTCTTTTATAAAAATGATTTAAATCTTTTACATATTTTTTCATTTCTTGATGTTTTGGGTAATCTAATAAAAGCCAATCTAATTCTTGTTTATAGTTCCACTCAATAAACTGACCGAACTCTCCCCCCATAAATAATAAATTCTTGCCGGGGTGGGCAAACATATATGCATAAAGTAGTCTTAAATTAGCAAACTTCTGCCAGTAATCACCGGCCATTTTATCGAGAAGTGATTTTTTACCATGTACTACTTCATCATGAGAAAGTGGTAATATATAATTTTCTGAGTAGGCATACATCATTGAAAAGGTGAGTAGATTATGTCTCCCTTTTCTCATTAAAGGATCTTCTTTCATATATTCTAATATATCATTCATCCAGCCCATATTCCATTTAAAGTTAAAGCCCAGGCCCCCTTCATCTACAGATCCGGTAACCATCGGCCAGGCGGTTGATTCTTCGGCTACCATCATAATACCAGGGAAATCTTTGAAAAGTACCTGGTTTAATTGTTTGATAAATTCAACTGCTTGTAAATTTTCATTGCCACCATACTTATTAGCAGACCATTCTCCTTCTTCTTTATTGTAATCCAGATATAGCATATTACTCACTGCATCTACCCTTAGACCATCAATGTGATAGACATCGAAGAAAAATCTTGCACTTGAGATTAAAAAGCTCCAAACTTCAGGCTGACCATAGTCAAAGTTAAGGGTGTCCCACTGCTTATTTTCAGCTCTTTTGGGATCTTCGCTTTCATAAAGTGGAGTTCCATCAAATAATCTTAAGCCGTGTCCATCTTTACAGAAATGGCTTGGTACCCAGTCCATAATTACACTCAAACCGAACCGGTGGGCTTTATCTACGAAGTACATAAAGTCTTTTGGCTTACCAAAACGGCTGGTGAGTGAGAAGTAACCGGTAGTTTGATAACCCCAGGAACCCCCAAAAGGGTATTCAGTAAGTGGCATGAGTTCAATATGTGTATAACCCATTTCTTCTACATAGGGTATAAGTTCATCGGCTAACCTCCTATAATTATAGGGATTACCTTCTTTATCGGTTTTCCAAGAACCGGCATGGACTTCATATATATTAATTGCTTCTTTGTGAGGTTCTTTTTCTTTCCTTTTATTCATCCATAAGTTATCTTTCCATTCATATTTATTAAGTGTAGTTACTATAGAAGCTGTTTTAGGACTTTTTTCTGAGTATAATGCAACGGGGTCTGATTTTAAAAAGGTATCACCATGTAAACCTTTAATAGAGTATTTATAAATGGTACCTTCTTTAATATCAGGAATAAAAGTGGTCCAGATTCCACTTTCACCAACTTTTTCCATTTGGTTAGCAAATTTATTCCAGTTATTAAAATCACCTACAACTGAAACTCTCCGGGCAGCTGGAGCCCAAACTGAAAAGCGGACACCTTGTTGACTGTTTTCCGTTTTTAACTGTGCTCCCATGAACTTATAGATCTGATAATGTTCGCCCCGGTTAAAAAGATATCTATCATAATCACTTATATATGTTTTAGACATTGAGTATTCCCCCAAATATATGCTTTTTTTAATAATTCAAGAAGTAGTTTAAATATCCTTTTAATTATTATAATTAAAGGAAGGTATAGGTGGTTGAAAGGTTTTAAAATTTTTGGTTTGACACATCTTAGAAAGTTTATTAAACTTAATGTATAATAACAATATTTGAGTAGAAGAGGAGGAATTTTCCAATGTCAGATAAATTAAAGATACTATTTGTTTCTCCTGAAGTTTCCCCTTTTATCAAAACAGGAGGCCTTGCTGATGTAGCAGGCGCACTTCCGCGCGAATTAAAAAAGAGGGGCCATGATGTAAGAGTAGTTTTGCCAGAGTATAAAAAGATACCGGACCGTTTTGTCATGGATTTTGAACATGTAACTGATTTTAGGATGAAAATGGTCTGGAGAGACAAATATGTAGGTGTCAATAAATTAATATATAAAGATGTGCCAACATATTTTATAGACAACAAGTATTACTTTTTCCGGGAATCTATTTATGAAAACGGGGATAAAGGTGAACAGTATGCTTTCTTTTCAAGAGCCGTTTTAGAGATGATAAATAAAATTGACTTTAAACCAGATATAATTCATTGCAATGACTGGCAGACCGGACCATTAAGTTTAATGCTAAAAGATAATTACCAGATATATGACTTTTATCGTGACATTAGAACGGTCTTTTCAATTCATAATTTAGCTTACCAAGGAAAATTTGATCCCTCAATTGTAGGAGATGTATTAGGAGTTTCTAATTACCATTTAACCTCAGGCAATATTAGACATAATAATATGGTAAACTTCATGAAAACTGGTATCATGTATTCTGATATTATAAATACTGTGAGTGAAACATATGCTGAAGAAATTAAAAATGAATACTATGGTGAAGACTTAGACTATATTCTAAGGATGAGGGATAATGACCTTTATGGAATTTTAAATGGAATAGATTATGAAGAGTTTAATCCTGCCACCGATGATAGAATCTATTATAATTATGATAAAGAAAATTTAGATAATAAGTATAAAAATAAACTATCCTTACAAAAAGATATGAATTTAAAGCCTGATGAAGATGTGCCCGTAATATCTATTATCACAAGATTAGTAGAACAAAAAGGTATTGATTTATTACCACCTATAATCGATGAATTGATGCAGCAGGACCTTCAGTTTATAATTTTAGGAACCGGCCAGCCTCAATATGAAGACTTTTTTAGATATATATCATCTAGATATCCTGATAAGATAAGTGCCAATATAAAATATGATGCAAAATTAGCCCAAAAAATCTATGCGGGTAGTGATATGTTTTTAATGCCTTCCCGCTTTGAACCCTGTGGTTTAGGCCAGTTGATCAGTATGCGATATGGTACTATACCTATTATAAAAGAAACAGGTGGCCTAAAAGATACAGTAATACCATATAATGAATACGAAGATACAGGTTATGGATTTACTTTCAGTGATTATAATGCCCATGATTTGTTTTATACAGTTCAGAGAGCACTTTCCTTTTATAATGAAGGAGATGTATGGGAAGAACTTGTTAAAAGAGTTATGGTCCAGGATTATAGTTGGGAGAAATCAGCTCGAAAGTATGAAGACCTTTACAGCAAATTGGTCATTGACAAGAAAGCAAAACCAAAAGTTAGTAAAAAAGCAAGTAAAAAGATAAATATTAATAAAGCAAAGACAAAAGAACTAATTACCCTAAAAGGCATAGGTAATTCTTATGCAGAAAGAGTTGTAGAGTATAGAAAGAAAAAAGGCAAATTTAAAACCAAAAAAGAGTTAATGAATATCAAAGGTATAGGAAAAAGCAAATACAATAAATTAAAAGATAAAATCCGAATATAAAGAGGTGAAAACTATGCCAGATCTATGGACCCATATAATTGGTGGGGATATGGTAGTAAATGACCTTAATGATCGGGCTCTTTGTAATGTTATTTTAGAAAATAGAGCACATTTTAATATGGGTACCCAGGGTCCCGATTTTTTCTTCTATAATGATTTTTGGCCCTGGATAGAAAATAAAAAGGGCCCCTCAATTGGTACCCTAGTCCATACTGAAAAACAGGCAGAATTTATGTTAGCTATTTTTGATATTTTAAGAGAAAAAGAAGGTGCCCTACAGTATCCCAAGGCTTTATCTTATTTTATGGGATTTGTAACTCATATGATAATGGATGATAAGTTTCATAGAATTATTAATGAAAGAACTTATGATGAAAGTGAGCATAAAAGGTTTGAACTGGAATTAGACTGTGTTTTAGTGAAAAATTACTATAATGAAGACTGTCATAAATTAAGCCCGACTTCCTATATTAAAATAGGGGATGATCTGGATGATTTAATTAAAGATATTTATTATTTAAATATCACCAAACTATATGATAAATCAATAGATTTTAAAGTAATCAATAAATCTTACCAGGATATGATCAAGGCTCAAAATATTTTATACAGCCCATTTAAAATAAAAGCAGCCTTATTTAATCTTCTCAATAATTTTCTTTCCATTGACCTTAATCAATATTTGTATGCAAATGTCAATAATTTTTATGTTCTAACCCAAAAAGATGTTGATGATATAGAAAAACTATTTCCTAAATTTGTAACTACCAGTATAGATTTTTTAAATGAAATCAGTCTATATCTAAAAGGCAAAAAAAGTAGAGAGAAGTTAAAGGAATTAATTGATGGTTATCTAACTCATGGTTTTTTAGAAAGGAGATAAAAATGAAAAGCAAACTATTTACATTTATAGTACTATCCCTGCTTATATTTTTAAGTATATCTATTTTTAGTAATGAGATTCAGGCTGAGAAATTCAATATTGCCTTAAGTGGTAAAGCCCAAACCTTAGATCCAGCTTTTTTACAGAGATCTATTTCAGAATGGCCGATTATGAATAGTATTTTTTCTGGTCTAGTCAAATATAAGCCGGGAACTTATGAAGTAGTGCCTGATCTAGCCAAAAGTTGGGAATTTTCCGAAGATAATACTCAGATAACTTTCCATTTAAAAAAAGGAGTGAAGTTCCATAAAGGATATGGCGAAGTTACGGCTGAAGATGTAGAATTTAGTTTTGAAAGAATAATAAATCCTGATAATGGATCACCGGAAGCAGAATCTTTTTCTAAGTTAAAAGATGTAAAAGTAATAGATGATTATACTGTTCAACTTATCTTAACAGAACCAATGGCTAGGTTATTTACTTCTACCTTACCATATAATGCAGGTTTAATTGTATCTAAAAAAGCGGTTCAAGAAATGGGCAGGGAGGATTTTTCTAGCAATCCAATAGGTAGTGGTCCTTATCAATTTGAAGAATGGAAAATAGATAGTAGTATTGTACTCAAAAGATTTGAAGATTATTTTGGCCAAAAAGCATATATTGAAGAAATTGAATTTATTCCAATGGCTGAACAGATGTCACAAGAATTAGCTTTAAGGTCTGGTGAAATTGACTTTGGTGAGGTAAGTTTAGAAAACTATCAACAGATTAAAGAAAATGAAGAACTAGCAAGTAAAACCTATCCTGACCTTGCTTTTCAATGGGTGGCTTTTAATGTAAAAAAAGCGCCTATGGACAATCCTTATCTGAGAGAAGCCTTAAGATATATTATAGATCCGGAAGAAATTATAATTGGAGCTTTTGCTGATCAAGCTGATTTAGCATATTCATGGCTTTTACCAGATATGTTAGGCTATGAAAAACTCCCCCATAAAAATTTAAATGAAGTTGGCAGACAAAAAGTTTTAGACCTGTTAGAAAAGGCAGGTTATCCTAATGGAGAAGGTCTAACTTTAAAATATGTAACAGATGCTAATGATGTAAGAAAAAATATTGCTACTTTAGTTCAGGCTCAGTTAGCAGAATTTAATATCCAGTTAGAAATCGAAGCTATGGAAATTGGACCTAAAATTGAGGCCTGGCATAATGGTGAATACCATATAACCTATGCCAGATTTGGTAATACAGTTGATCCTGGTTACTGTAGTCAGTGGTTTTTAAGCCGTCAGGTAGGTAACTGGAACTTGATGCACTGGTCTAATGAGGAATATGATCAACTTTGGGAACAGGCTGAAAAAACAATGAATGAAGATGAAAGAGCTAAGTTATATCAAGAGATGCAGACCATAGTAGATAAAGCTAATATAGCAGTTTGGGTCACACATGGTGTTAAAACTCCGACCTGGAATAATGATTATGAAGTAACCTTAACACCTTCTGGAGGTATTATAAGCTGGCTTATAAAGCCAAAAAATAATTAAGGAGACTTAGTATGTTAATTTATACAGTAAAAAGACTATTGTTAATAATACCTACTTTACTGGCTGTTATGCTTTTGTTATTTAGCTTAAGCTACCTGCTGCCTGGTGAACCAGCTGAAATTATATTGGGGCCAAGAGCTTCCCAAGAGATGATTAAAGACTTAAACCAACGGCTGGGATTAAACAAACCATGGTATGTTAGTTTTTACTTGTATATTAAACAGATTGTGTCTGGAGACCTCGGTACATCCATATTCAGGGATGTACCGGTCTTACAGGCAGTCTTGGGTGTATTACCCTATACTTTAGCATTAACCCTCTCTGGCATGGGTATAGCAGTTGTATTGGGCATTACAATCGGGCTTACTGCTGCTAGTTATCAAAATACAATCTGGGATGGAATATTAGAGGTCTTCTCGTTTATTTGTGCTTCTACCCCTACTTATGTAGCAGGTGTTATTATTTTATTACTCTTTTCTATAAGATTTGATTTTTTACCGGTAATGGGAGCTGGGGAAGGTAGTATCTTAAGTTTCTTACACCACCTTATTGGTCCTGCTTTAGCCCTATCGGTAGGTTGGACCGGTTATATTGCCCGTTTAACAAGAAGTTCGATGCTAGAAACTATCAATGAAGATTATATTACTACCTCTCGTTCCTTTGGACTCCCAAGATCATTTATATATTACAGATATGCCTTAAAAAAAGCGATCAAACCAATTGTAGCAGTAATTGGACTTGGTATAGGTAGACTTCTCGGAGGCGCCTTATTTGTAGAAGTAATCTTTACTAGGCCGGGGTTAGGCAGATTAACAGTTGATGCTATCTTTGAAAGAGATTTACCCATGGTGAGAGGTGGAGTATTAATTGCAGCTTTTTTATTTGTGATAGCCAATCTATTAGCAGACCTTTCTTATGCCTATTTAGATCCAAGAATAAGGAAAAAGTAGGGGATATGTAATGAATAAATACATTTATATCAAGAAAAAAATAAAGTGGGTTTATGAAAGGATGATAGGTGACTATAGGTTTTATATAGCCGGCATTATAATCTTTCTCTTTTTTTTAATGGCTATTTTGGGTCCCTATATTGCACCTCATGATCCATATAAAACTGATGTCAGAAGTAGATTAGAGTCTCCCTCCTTAAAACATCCTGTTGGAACTGATAGTCTGGGAAGAGATACCTTGAGCAGGTTAATTTATGCAGCCAGGCCTGCTTTTTATGTGGCTTTTGGCGGCCTATTTATTTCAATTATAGTTGGTATGATTTTAGGATCAATTGCTGCTTATACCGGCGGTATTTTAGATAATATTATAATCTTTCTTTTTGATGTGATTAGGGCTTTTCCTCCGATTATCTTGATATTAGTTTTAGTTGCTATTGTAGGGCCTTCGCTTCAGAGCCTTATCATTATCTTGGGTATAACAATCATGCCGCGCTATGGCCGGGTTGTGAGAGCTGAGACCCTTTCTGTTAAAGAAGAAGAGTATGTTTCTGTTGCTAAAAGTATGGGAGCCTCATCTACCAAGATTATTTCTTTTCATATAATACCCAATATATTTGCTTCAGTATTAGTCTTAGCAGGTATGGATGTAGCTTCTATGATTATGTGGGAAGCAGGTCTTTCTTTTCTTGGTTTAGGAGTACAACCACCCAAAACAAGCTGGGGAGTTATGCTGCAGTCTGGTTATCAATATATTGAAAAAGCACCGATGATGCTAGTGGCACCAGCTGTGGCAATTATGTTAACTATGATGGGATTTTCACTTCTCACAGAAAGTCTTAGAAATGCCCTAAATCCCAAATCAGAACAGGAGGAGGGCTAAATTTGCAGGATAAAATACTGGAAATAAATAAATTAAAAATCATATATAAAAAACGAAAACAGCAGTTTCTTGCCCTTGATTGTATTAATTTAGATTTAAAAAAAGGAGAGGTATTAGGGGTTGTAGGTGAAAGTGGGAGCGGCAAATCCACTTTAGGTCTATCAGTTATGAGACTTTTACCTCCTCAGGCTAAAATACAAAACGGCGAAATCTTCTTTAAAGGTAAAAATATTTGTAATATAAAAGAGAGAAAATTCAATAGTGAGATGCGGGGTAAAGAAATCACATATATTCCCCAGAATCCACAAAATTCTTTAAATCCTGTTTTTAAAGTGGGTCGTCAGTTAAAGGATATTATTAAATATAGGGCAAAAGAAAACTTTAAAAATAAAAATGTTAATAAAGCAGCTGTAGAAATTATGACCAAAATGGGAATTGCAGATGCCAAAAAACGCCTGAATGAATATCCCCACCAATTCAGTGGGGGTATGAAACAGAGAGTTCTCCTCTCTATGGCTTTTGTAACTAATCCTACTTTACTTATTGCAGATGAACCAACAACTGCTCTGGATGTAACGGTGGAAGCTCAAATTTTAGGACTTTTAGCTGATCTGATTAAAGAATACCAGTCTTCCATAATATATATCACACATGATCTTGGTGTTGTATCTGAAATAGCAGACCGGGTAGCAGTATTTTATGCCGGTCGGGTAATTGAGATAAATGACCGGTACAATATTTTTAATGATCCCAAGCATCCCTATACTGAGGCATTAATAAATTGTTTACCAGGTGATAAACAGGCTAAAAAACTAACTGTAATTCCGGGTGAAATACCAGATTTATCGAACTTACCATCCGGTTGTAACTTTCATCCCCGCTGTAAATATGTAAAAGAAAAATGTAAAACTGAGAAGCCTAAATTATATGAAGTTGAAAATGGGGGCAGAACTGCTTGTTTTTACCATGAGGAAGTAGGTCGATTTGAATGAATATCATTGAAGTAAGAGACTTAAAAAAGTATTTCTATAAAAAATCCGGTGTTTTATACAAATTATTCGGAATGGGACCTCAAGTAGTCCAGGCGGTTAGTAAAGTATCTTTTAATATAGAAAAGGGTAATACGATGGCTTTAGTAGGGGAATCTGGTTGTGGCAAGACCACCGTGGCTCGTTTAATATTGAATTTGATTGAAAAAGAAGCCGGCCAAATATATTTCAAAGGAAAAGCTTTAGAAGAAATGAATGTAGATGAATATCAAGATTATCGAGAAAATGCGGCTTTTATTGCTCAGGATTTTCGCTCTTCTTTAAATCCTCGGAAATTAGTGGGTGAAATACTGGCTGAGCCGTTTAGAATTCATCCGGATGTAATTAAAAAAGAGAAGGAAGAAACTAGAATAAAAAAGATTGTAAATTTAGTCGGTTTAAATGAAGAAGCTTTATTAAAATTTCCCCATGAATTTTCGGGAGGACAGGCTCGCAGAATTGGTGTAGCCCGGGCTTTGATGTTGAACCCGGAATTTATTGTCTGTGATGAACCCACTTCAGGTTTAGACCTTTCAATTAGTGCTGCTATTATAAATTTAATGAAGGAATTAAAAGAGGAATTTGATTTAACTTATCTCTGGATTTCTCATAATTTAAATGTGGTTCGTTATATAAGTGACTATGTGGGTGTGATGTATTTAGGCCGGATAATAGAAATTGGAAAAACGCAAAAGCTATTTAATAACCCAAGCCATCCTTATTCAGAGGCTTTAATTGAATCAGTACCCTCTTTTTCTAAGGAAAAGAAAAAGATAAAAAGGAAAACACTTGAAGGGGAGGTTCCTAGTCCTATCGATCCACCACTGGGTTGCCCTTTTCATCCCCGCTGTAAGTACAGTCAGGCTATATGTGAAGAGGAAGTGCCTATTTTAGAGAACAAACAAGGGGATAGAGTGGTTGCCTGTCATTTTCCGCTCTAATTTATTTATTTTATTACTAGAACATGGTATAATTATATAGATAAATATTAAATATAATTTACTGAATTGTTAGGTAAAAGTTAAAGTAATAATATTTCCTTTTAATTATGGATACAAAAAGTATTTGTGAAAACTTAAGATATCTTCAATTGATTATGATTGTTTGAACGGGAGGTTTAATATGTGTGGTAGATATTTTTTAAATATAGCTT
>CAYSHP010000014.1:0-45550 GCA_964430875.1 uncultured Halanaerobiales bacterium | reverse complement strand
GCAGTTAAATATAACACCAATGGTGAAAAAGTCACTGATATAGATTTATCAGATGATATATTCAATAGTAAAGTAAATGAAGATGTTGTGCATCAAGTAGTTACTGCACAGTTAGCAAAGGTGAGAAGTGGCAATGCATCCACTAAAACAAGAAGTGAAGTTAGAGGTGGTGGCAGAAAGCCATGGAGACAAAAAGGAACAGGCCGTGCTAGACATGGTAGTATCCGATCCCCATTATGGGTAGGCGGAGGAATTACCTTTGGTCCAAAACCTCGTTCATATAATAAAAAAGTAAATAAAAAGATGAAAAGGATTGCCCTTAAATCTGTTTTAACTGATAAAATCCAAAATGAGAGTGTTATGATTTTAGATGAATTCAATATGGATGAAATCAAAACTAAAAAGATGGCAAGTCTTTTAGAAGATCTAAATTTATCAGATAAGAAAGTATTAATTATACTTCCTGAAAAAGATGAAAATATTTACTTATCAGCACGTAACTTGCCTCGTGTAAAAACATTAGTATTAGATGGTCTAAATACTTATGACTTATTAAATAATGAAGTAATATTAATGTCAGAAGAGGCTGTAAGAAAGATCGAGGAGGTGCTGGGAGAATGAACAAAGATCCTAGAGATATTTTAATAAAACCAGTTATCACTGAGAACAGTATGTTAAAAATGGAAGAAAATAATACTTATACTTTTAAAGTTGCTAAAAATGCAAACAAAGTAGAGATTAAAACTGCTATACAAGAGATTTTCAATGTCAAGGTAGACAATGTAAACACCATGAACATGCGCGGCAAAAAGCGTAGGTTAGGTAGAAATGAAGGAAGAACTGCAAGCTGGAAAAAAGCTTTAGTTAAATTAGCCAAAGGAGATTCAATAGAAATATTTGAAGGACTCTAATATTTACAGTTAAAGGAGGGAACACAATGGCTATTAAGACCTTTAAACCGACAACTCCTTCTCGGAGATATATGACAGTTGCTTCTTTTGATGAAATTACAAAAAAGGAGCCTGAAAAAAGCCTGTTAACTAAACTTCATAAGACAGGTGGACGTAATGTTAATGGAAGGATCACCTCGAGAAGAAGGGGTGGAGGTCATAAAAGACGTTATAGAATTATAGATTTTAAAAGAGATAAAGATGGTATACCAGCAAAGGTGTCTGCTATCGAATATGATCCCAATCGAACTGCAAGAATTGCACTTTTAACATATGCAGATGGTGAAAAAAGATACATTATCGCTCCTGATAAATTATCAGTGGGGGATGAAGTAATTTCCGGAGAAGCAGCAGATATTGTACCTGGAAATTCACTGAGATTAAAAGATATACCTGTTGGTACCATTATTCATAATGTAGAATTACAACCTGGTAAAGGTGGACAATTAGCAAGATCAGCTGGAGTTAATGCTCAGATTCTTGCTAAAGAAGGTAAGTTTGCTCATGTAAAAATGCCTTCTAGTGAAGTTCGCTTAATTAGACAAGAATGTAAAGCTACAATTGGTCAGGTTGGCAATATTAATCATGAAAATATCACCCTAGGTAAAGCTGGTCGTTCTAGATGGAAAGGTAAAAGACCATCTGTCCGCGGTGTAGTTATGAATCCACATGATCACCCACACGGTGGTGGAGAAGGTAAATCACCTGCTGGACGTCATCCGGTTACTCCTTGGGGACAAAGAACAATGGGTAAAAAGACTAGAAAAACTAAGAAATCTGATAAATATATTATCAGGTCCCGTAAGGCCAAGAAAAGATAGGTTAAAGGAGGGATAATCTTATGGCTAGATCCGTCAGAAAAGGACCCTATGTTGAAGAGAAACTTATGGATAAAATAGAAGAACTAAATGAATCAGGCAGTAAAGAAGTAGTCAAAACATGGTCACGCAGTTCAACCATCTATCCGAATATGGTTGGTCATACCATAGCTGTCCATGATGGTAGAAAACATGTACCAGTATTTATTACAGAAGAAATGGTAGGACATAAATTAGGAGAATTTGCTCCTACAAGAATATTTAGAGGACACAGTAGACATACTGAACGTTCTACTTCACTTAAATAAACACTAAAGGGGGGTTTATATTATGGAAGCTAAAGCTGTTGCCAAATATGTGAGAGTTTCCCCGCGTAAAGCTAGAAGAGTAATTGACTTAATTAGAGGGAAAGACACGGGAGAAGCATTAGGAATTTTAAAGAATACTCCTAATAAATCTTCTGAGATTATAGAAAAAGTATTAAACTCAGCTGTTGCAAATGCTGAGAACAATCATGATATGTTGGTTGATGATTTATTTGTATCAAAATGTTACGTCGATGAAGGTCCCACAATGAAAAGGTTTCAACCAAGAGCGATGGGACAGGCAAGTCCAATCAATAAAAGGACTAGTCATGTAACTGTAATTCTTGAAGAGAAGAAGGAGGGTTAAATTTGGGTCAAAAAGTAAATCCACATGGTCTTCGTGTAGGTGTAATTAAAGATTGGGATGCTAAATGGTATGCTGATAAAGATAATTATTCTGAATTACTGCACGAAGATATAGAAATCAGAGAGCATATTAAAAATAAAATGTTTGAAGCTGGAATTTCTAGAATAGTTATCGAAAGAGCTGCCAATAGATTAAAGATCGATGTACATACAGCACGTCCTGGTATGGTTATCGGTCGCGGTGGTTCTGAAGTAGATGCATTAAGACAAGAAATTGAAAATATGACAGGAAAAACCGTTCAGATAAATGTTGTAGAAGTTGACAAACCAGAACTAAATGCTCAACTAGTTGCTGAAAATATTGCTCAACAACTGCTTAGAAGAGTTTCCTTTAGAAGAGCCATGAAAAAGGCAATGGATAGAGCTATGAAAATGGGCGCTGAAGGATTTAAAATTATGAGCAGTGGTAGACTAGGTGGAGCAGAAATGGCAAGAACTGAGGGTTACCAAGAAGGTAGTGTACCTCTTCATACTCTAAGAGCCGATATAGATTATGGTTTTGCAGAAGCAGATACAACATATGGTAAAATAGGTATTAAAGTTTGGATTAATAAAGGTGAAATATTACCTGAAGTAGATGAAGAATAGAATTGTTTGAAAGGAGGTCTCTAAATGTTAGTACCTAAAAGGGTTAAACATCGTAAACAACAAAGAGGCAGAATGAAAGGTAGAGCAGTAAGAGGCACCGAAATTTCTTTCGGTGAATACGGACTGCGCGCCCTTGAACCTCACTGGATTACAAATAGACAGATTGAGGCTGCCCGTGTTGCTTTGACTAGATATATAAAAAGAGGCGGTAAGGTATGGGTAAAAATATTCCCGGATAAACCTGTTACTGCCAAACCTGCAGAAACAAGAATGGGTAGTGGTAAAGGTGCCCCAGAAAAATGGGTAGCAGTTGTTAAACCAGGTAGGATTATGTTTGAATTAGCTGGTGTACCAGAAGACGTTGCTAAAGAAGCTATGAGACTTGCTTCTCACAAACTACCAATTAAAACTAAATTTGTGAAACGAGATGAAACGGATGGTGAGTCCAATGAGAGCTGATGAATTGAGAAATTTAACTGAAATGGAATTAGATCAAAAGTTGAGAGAATTTAAGGAAGAACTTTTTAATCTGAGATTTCAACATGCGACTGCTCAATTAGATAATCCTACTAGAATTCGTGAAGTAAGAAGAATTATTGCTCGAATTAAAACAATTAAACACGAACAAGAACTTGGGATTAACCAAGCATAGTTTGGTAAGAAAGGAGATTGATTATGGCAGAAATAAAAACTAATAAAAAAGTACGTACTGGTTTCGTGACCAGTGACAAGATGGATAAAACTGTCACAGTTGCTGTTGAACGTAAAACTCAGCACCCTATGTACAAAAGAGTTATTAAAAAGACAAAAAAATATAAAGCTCACGATGAAGAAAATAAATGTAATGAGGGTGACAAAGTACGTATTATAGAAACTCGTCCTTTAAGTAAAACTAAAAGATGGAGAGTTCTTGAAATTATTGAAAAAGCAAAATAATGTTCATTATAGATGAGGAGGGTTCTAAATGATTCAGTCTGAAAGTAGACTTAAGGTTGCCGATAACTCTGGAGCCCGCGAACTTTTATGTATAAAAGTACTGGGTGGATCGAGAAAAAGATATGCCGGTATCGGTGACAAAGTAGTAGCTACTGTAAAAGAAGCAATACCGGATGGTATGGTCAAAAAAGGTGAAGTAGTCACTGCTTTAATTGTAAGGACTAAAAAAGAAATGAAACGCCAAGATGGATCATATATAAAATTTGATGAAAACGCAGCTGTAATTATTGATAATAATGATAATCCTACAGGTACCCGTATCTTTGGACCTGTAACACGTGAATTGAGAGATAAGAATTACATGAAAATTATCTCCTTAGCGCCTGAAGTATTATAAAGGGGGGAGTTTAATGAGAATTAAAAAGGACGACACTGTTGAAGTTATATATGGTAAAGATAAAGGTAAGCGAGGCAAGGTTTTAAGTGTTGATAAAGAAAATGACCGTGTTATCGTGGAGGGAGTTAATATTGTAAGCAGACATATGCGCCCTACCCAAGATATGCCACAGGGTGGAATTATTGAAAACGAAGCCCCAATTCATATTTCAAATGTAATGCTCGTTTGCCCTCGCTGTGACGAAAGATCTCGCTTTGGAGTAGAGGTTTTAGATAACGGTGATAAAGTAAGAGTATGCAAAAGTTGTGACGAAGTAATAGATAAATAGATTTAAGTGGAAGGAGGTTATTGGATGTCTGTTTTAGCCGAACAATACAAAGAAGAGATATTACCTCAATTAGTGGAAAAATTTGATTACAATAATGTTATGGAAGCACCTAGATTGGAAAAAATTGTAGTTAATGTTGGGATTGGCGAAGCAAAAGAAGATCCCAAATTATTAGATAAAGTGGTTGAAAATGTTGCTGAAATAACCGGACAACAACCCACAATAACAAGAGCAAAAAGATCAATAGCTAACTTTAAAATTCGCGAAGGGATGCCGATCGGAGTAAAAGTTACATTACGTGGTGAATATATGTATGAGTTTTTATATAAGTTGATTAATATAACTTATCCCCGTGTAAGAGACTTTAGAGGTATTTCTCCTGATGCGTTTGATGGAAGAGGAAATTATAGTCTTGGACTAAAAGAACATGTTGTGTTCCCAGAAATCAATATTGATGATGTTGATAAGGTTCATGGAATCGAAGCTACCATCGTTACCAGTGCGGAAACTGATGAAGAGGCTTATGAACTGCTTAAATTGATGGGTATGCCGTTTAAACAACAATAGTCCATAAAGGAGGGATTAATTTATGGCCCGTAAGGCATTAGTTGAGAAAGCTAACAAAGAGCCCAAATACTCTACTAGAAAAGTAAATAGATGTAGTAGATGTGGCAGAGCTCGAGGTTATATGAGAAAATTTGATCTCTGTAGAATTTGTTTCAGAGAATTAGCACATAAAGGTGAGATACCTGGAGTTAAAAAAGCAAGTTGGTAAAATCAGGAAGGAGGATGGCTTAATGAATATTACTGATCCGATTGCAGATATGTTAACTCGTGTCCGTAACGCCAATAGTGTAAATAAAGATGTCGTTGATATACCTGCTTCGAATTTGAAGATAAATATCGCGAAAACTCTAAAAGACGAAGGTTTTATAAAAGAATACAAAATTATAGATAATTATCCTCAAAATAAAATAAGGGTTTATCTGAAGTATGGTAAAAATGACGAAAAAGTTATCAGTGGTTTAAAAAGAATTAGTAAACCAGGTTTAAGAGTATATGTTGATAAAGACGAAATTCCAAGAGTTCTCGGCGGTTTAGGAATAGCTGTTATTTCAACATCCCGAGGAATCTTAACAGATAAACAAGCTCGTAAGGAAGGCATAGGTGGAGAAGTTCTTTGCTATGTTTGGTAAGATTGTACCTTATTTAAAGCAAAAATAGCTGGAGGTGAATTGTATGTCCCGTATAGGTAAACAACCTGTTGACATCCCAGAAAAGGTTGATGTTAACATTGACGGAAATAAAGTAACTGTTAAAGGACCAAAAGGTGAAATGGTAAAAAAATTTGATCCTAATTTCGATATAAATATAGAAGATAACTCCGTAGTAGTCACAAGACCATCTGATTCTAAAGATGACCGCTCTCAACACGGTTTGATCCGCAGTTTAATAGAGGGCATGGTTGAAGGTGTAACAGAAGGATTCACAAAGAAATTAGAATTAGTGGGTGTTGGTTACAATGCGAAAGTACAAGGCGGAGATTTAGTCTTAGAAGTTGGATATTCACATCCAATTACAATTGAAGCACCTGAAGGTATTAACTTTGATGTAGAAAAGAATGTAATTACTGTATCAGGTTATGATAAACAGTTAGTCGGTGATGTCGCAGCTAATATAAGAGAAACTAGAAAACCTGAACCTTATAAGGGCAAAGGAGTAAGATATGTAGGCGAACACATTAGAAGAAAAGTTGGTAAAACCGGTTAATTGAAGGGAGTGATTAATTATGGATAAGAAGGCTGCCAGAAAGAGAAGGCACCATAGAATAAGAAATAAAATAACAGGTACTCCTTTTAAACCACGTATGGTTGTAAAAAGGAGTTTGAAAAATATGTACGTTCAAATCATAGATGACTTATCCGGAGAAACTCTTGCATCCGCTTCTACTTTAGATGAAAAACTCAGAGATGAGCTAGATAACGGCGGTAATGTTGAAGCTGCTAAAAGAGTTGGCGAATTAGTTGCCGAAAGAGCTCTTGAGAAAGATATTGAAAAAGTTGTGTTTGATAGAGCTGGATATAAATATCATGGCCGTGTTAAAGCGGTAGCAGAAGCAGCAAGAGAAAAGGGATTAAACTTTTAATGAAGGAGGCGAATCCATGAACAAGATTGATCCAGAAAAATTGGATTTAGACGAAAGAGTCGTAAATATAAATCGTGTAGCTAAAGTTGTAAAAGGTGGACGTAACTTTAGTTTTAGTGCTCTAGTGGTTGTTGGAGATTCCAATGGTCATGTTGGAGCAGGTATTGGAAAGGCAAATGAAGTACCAGAAGCAATTAGAAAAGGTGTAGATGATGCAAAAAAACACCTTATAGAAGTGCCAATTGTTGATACCACAATCCCACATGAAAATACAGGTGTATTTGGTGCAGGGAGAGTATTATTAAAACCAGCCGTTGAGGGTACTGGTGTAATTGCCGGTGGTCCTGTACGTGCGGTTGTTGAATTAGCGGGCATCAATGATATTTTAACAAAATCACTTGGTTCTTCTAATCCTATTAATATGGTAAATGCTACAATCACTGGTTTAGATGAATTAAAATCAGCAGAAGAGGTAGCAAGATTAAGAGGAAAAACAGTAGAAGAAATTCTTGGATAATTAAGGAGGTGCAGTACGTTATGAACTTACATGACTTAAAACCTGCTGAAGGTTCTAAAAAAAGAAAGAGAAGAGTCGGCCGCGGTACCGGTTCAGGTAGAGGTTATACATCTGGACGCGGAGCAAATGGACAAAATTCAAGATCTGGTTCTAAAACCAGTCTTACTTTTGAAGGTGGACAAACTCCTTTATTTAGAAAGCTACCTAAAAGAGGTTTTACAAATATATTTAAAAAACAATATAGCGTTATAAATGTTTATCAATTAAATAGATTTGAAGAAGGAACTGAAATAACACCTGAACTTCTTATCGAAGAAGGCCTTATAGATAATATGGCTAAAAATGGTGTAAAAGTATTGGCAAAAGGTGATATTAGTAAAAATTTAACTGTTAAAGCACATGCTTTCAGTTCATCTGCCGTTGAAAAAATTGAAGAAGCCGGCGGAAAGGCTGAGGTGATATAAGTTGTTTTCAACCTTTAAAAATATATTTAAAGTTAAAGAATTGAGAAAAAAAGTATTATTTGTATTAGCAATGATGTTGGTATATAGGTTAGGTGCCCATATTCCGGTACCTGGTGTAGATGTAGGTATAATTCAGGAAACACTTTTCCAGGGATCAGGTAGTGGAGTTTTAGACTATCTTGACATGTTTGCCGGTGGGGCCTTAAGAAACTTTACCATATTTGCAATGAGTATTACCCCTTATATTACAGCCTCAATTATACTTAATCTTTTAACTGTTGTTATTCCTAAATTAGAGGAATTATCTAAACAGGGTGCTGAGGGAAGAAAGAAGATTGCTCAGTATACCAGATATGGTACAATTGTTTTAGCTGTTATTCAGGGAATTGGAATTACATCATATATTAATAGATTTGGTGCTATTCCAAATCCGACCCTTTTTGATCTATTTATAATCGTTGTTACATTAACAGCTGGTACAGCATTTTTAATGTGGCTTGGAGAACAAATTAATGAAAAAGGTATTGGTAATGGTATTTCTATTATCATTTTTACCTCAATAATTTCAAGATTTCCAGGTCAAATTTATAATACCTATAATCTGTTTCAAGCAGGAAGTATTTCAATCTTGAATATACTTTTATTTGTTGCTTTAGCAGTCCTTATTGTTGCGGGTATTATCTTTGTGCAAGAAGGTGAAAGAAGAATACCTGTTCAGTATTCTAAAAGAATTGTTGGAAGAAAGGTATATGGTGGAAGAAGTACTCATATCCCAATGAAGGTTAATCAGGCGGGAGTTATACCGGTTATTTTCGCATCATCCGTATTATTATTCCCAGGTGTAATTGCCCAGGTACTACCTTTTGATTGGGCTCAAAATGTTGCAGCTATGATTCAACCTGGTTCTACACTTTATTTAATTCTTTATGCATTAATGATCTTATTCTTCACATATTTCTATACAGCTATTACTTTCAATCCGGAAGAAGTAGCGGAAAATATGCAGAAAAATGGAGGTTTTATTCCAGGAATAAGACCAGGCAAGGCTACTATTAATTATTTAGATAAAATATTAGTTAGAGTAACTTTAGCTGGTGCGGTTTTCTTAACTATAGTAGCGTTACTTCCATTTGCAATGGGTCCATTAACAGGTGTGCAAATTCAGTTTGGTGGTACCTCAGTTCTAATTATGACAGGTGTCGCGCTACAAACTATGCAGCAAATCGAATCACACTTATTAATGAGACACTATGAAGGATTTATGAAATCTTAAAAGCGAAGAGGGGATAAAAGATGAATCTTATAATGCTTGGATTACCGGGTGCTGGTAAAGGTACTCAGGCCAAGAAATTGAGTATTAAATATAATATACCCCATATTTCGACTGGAGATATCTTTAGGAATGCAATCCAAAATGAAACCGAACTCGGTAAAAAAGCCGAAGAGTATCTCGATTCCGGGGGACTTGTACCGGACGAGATAACTAATAATATTGTAAGGGAAAGATTAAAAGAAGATGATTGTAAAGAAGGATTTGTTCTAGATGGATTCCCCAGAACTATAAATCAGGCAGAGGCTTTAGAAGTTATGCTGGAAAATATGGGTAGGTCTCTAGACTTAGCTTTATATATTAATGTAACAAGAGAAGAACTAATTAAGAGATTGACACATAGGAGAACCTGCAGTAATTGTGGAGCAGTTTACCATCTAGATTATGACCCACCTGAAAAAGAAGGTATCTGTGATAAATGTGGTGGGGAGTTAATACAACGTTCAGATGATAAAGAAGAAGTTGTTAAAGAAAGACTTAAAATTAATTCTAGAAATCTAAAGAAACTAATTGAATTCTATAAAAATGAAAATAAATTTGCCGAAGTCCAAAGTGATGCTGGCATAGATGAAGTATTTGAAAAGATCGATAAGATTGTTAAGGAGAAAGTTTTATGATAATCTTAAAATCACCGAGAGAAATTAACATAATGAGAGAAGCCAATAAAATTGTGGCTGAAACACATGAGTATCTTCGGAAACTAATAAAGCCCGGTATTTCTACAGCTGAAATTGATAAAAAAGGTGATGAATTTATAAGAGAACACGGAGCTGAACCATCTTTTTTAGGATATATGGGTTATCCGGCTTCTATATGTGTCTCCATAAATGATGAAGTTGTCCATGGAATACCAAATGAAGATAGAATCTTACAAGAAGGAGATATCGTTAGTTTAGATATTGGAACCTTCTATGAAGGTTTTAATGGGGATGCAGCTCGTACATTTCCTGTAGGAGAAATATCAAATGAAGCTAAAAAACTACTAAAAGTTACAGAAGAATCACTTGAAAGAGGTATTAAACAAGCGCTTCATAAAAATAGATTATCTGATATCTCACATGCAGTACAGACTCATGTTGAAGACAATAATTTCTCGGTTGTTAGGGAATATGTAGGTCATGGAATCGGAAGAGATATGCATGAAGCACCGCAGATTCCCAATTTTGGTTCACCCGGACATGGTCCTCTACTTAAAGAAGGAATGACACTGGCAATTGAACCGATGGTAAATGTTGGAGATTTCAAAGTGAAAACTTTAGATGACGATTGGACGGTAGTAACAGAAGATGGCAGCTTATCAGCTCATTTTGAACATACTATTGCAATAACTAAAAACGGACCTGAAATTTTAAGTAAGGTTTAGTTGTTTAAATTTGTTTAAATTGTATGATTTATGGTATAATGAAATTTGGGCTATTTAAGTAACAAAAACAAGGAGGCTTATCAAATATATGGCTAAGGAAGAACCTATTGAAGTTCAAGGTACAGTTATTGAGCCGTTGCCAAATGCCAAATTCAGAGTCGAGTTAGAAAATGGTCATAAGGTATTGGCCCATGTATCAGGTAAAATGAGAATGAACTATATAAGAATTTTACCTGGGGACAAAGTAACTGTTGAACTTTCACCTTATGATTTAAGTCGTGGTAGAATTACTTACCGTCATAAAGCAAAATAATTTGCTTAAGGAGGGATGTTAGGTGAAGGTAAGACCATCTGTTAAACCTATTTGTGATAAATGTAAAGTAATTAGAAGAAATGGTAAAGTTATGGTTATTTGTGAAAATCCAAAGCATAAACAGCGTCAAGGTTAAAATATTAATGTTGGAGGTGTATAATATTGGCACGTATTGAAGGTGTTGATTTACCAAGAAATAAAAGAGTAGAGATTGGCCTAACCTATATATTTGGTATTGGTCGTTCTACATCTCAAGATATTTTAGAAAACACTGGAGTTGACCCAGATACAAGAGTTAAAGATTTAACTGAAGCTGAAATCAGTAAGATCAGAAAAGAAATTGATAAATACCCTGTTGAGGGTGAATTACGCCGTGAAGTTAGAGCAAATATTAAGAGATTAAAAGATATCGGATGTTACCGCGGCTTAAGGCATCGTAGAGGTCTACCAGTTAGAGGTCAAAGAACTAGAACTAATGCTAGAACTCGTAAAGGACCTAAGAAAACTGTTGGAGCCAAACGTAGTAAAGTTGCTAAAAGTCCAAAATAATTAAGTGGTTAGGAGGTATATAGATGGCTAAATCCAAGAAAAAGGGTAAAAGAAGAGGCCGTGCTAAGAAAAAGAAGATAAATGTTGATAGCGGTATAGTTCATATTAAGTCAACATTTAATAATACAATCATTACAGTAACTGATAAAGAAGGAAACGTTATCCTTTGGCACAGTGCTGGTAAAGCTGGCTATCAAGGATCAAGAAAAAGTACACCTTTTGCCGCACAGATTGCAGCCGAAGAAGCTGCTCAAGAAGCAAAAGACTTAGGATTAAAGTCAGTAGAAATATTTGTTAAAGGGCCTGGTTCTGGTCGTGAATCAGCAATTAGATCTATTCAGGCTACAGGTTTAGATGTAAGTTTAATTAAGGATATCACACCCATTCCACATAATGGATGTCGTCCTCCCAAAAGACGTCGTGTATAACTATAATAATAAATTGAAAACAAGTATATGGAGGTGTAATAATGTCAAGATATACAGGTTCAGTATGTAAATTATGCCGTACTGAAGGTGAAAAATTATATCTAAAAGGTGCACGCTGCTATAGTGATAAGTGTGCATATGAAAGAAAACCTAATTCTCCTGGAGAACAGGGACAAGGTAGAAGAAGAAGAAAAATTTCCGAATACGGTTCACAGTTAAGAGAGAAACAAAAAGTTAGAAGAATTTATGGTTTACAGGAAAATAAATTTCATAGATATTTTAAAGAAGCAGAAAATGATAATGGAATTACTGGTGAAGTTTTCTTACAACTATTAGAAAGAAGATTAGATAGCACTGTTTACAGGATGGGTTTTGCTCGTTCTAGAAATGAAGCAAGACAGTTTGTCTTACATGGACACATTGAAGTAAATGGTGAAAGAGTTAATATTCCATCATATAATGTTAATGAAGATGATGTAATTTCTGTGAAAGAGTCCAGTCGTAAAAAGGATAATTTCCAGGAAATTCTTGAAGTTAATTCTAATTTAACCCCACCTGAGTGGGTCTCTGTAGATCTAGAAAATGGGGAAGGTACTGTAGTATCCCTGCCTACAAGAGAAGATATTGAATATCCAGTTGAAGAACACTTAATCGTTGAGTTTTATTCTAGATAATAAACCAGTCCTCGTATCTGTTGAAGACAAGAAATAAGGAGGTTTTAAATTTAATGATAGAAATAGAAAAACCTCAAATAGAGAGGCTAGAAAGTTCAGATAAATACGGCGAATTCGAAATCTCTCCTCTCGAGAGAGGTTATGGAATAACCCTTGGTAACTCTCTACGCAGGATACTACTGTCTTCTTTACCAGGTGCAGCTATTACTTCGGTTAAAATAGAAGGGGTTCGTCACGAATTTTCTTCTATAGAAGGAGTAAAAGAAGATGTAACTGAAATTATCTTAAATTTAAAGGAAGTAGTCTTAAGGTATAAAGGTGAAGAAATGCAGACTATGAATTTAAATGTAGAAGGTAAAGGAGAGGTAACTGCAGGAGACTTCCGAACTTCAGGAGAAGTAGAAGTTATAAATACAGACCATCATATTGCTACACTTGCAGAAGGTGGCAAAATTATGATGGAGGTAACTGTAGAAAGTGGAAGAGGTTATGTATTAGCAGAAGAAAACAAAGAACATTTTGATAAAATTATTGGTTTAGTACCAATTGATTCTTCCTTTAGCCCGATTGAGAGAGCTAATTTCAGGGTGGAAAATACAAGAGTTGGTCAGGTAACTGATTATGACCGCCTTGTTATTGAAGTTGAAACTAACGGAAGTATTACCCCTGATGATGCGATCAGTCTTGCTGCAAAAATCATGGTTGAACATCTAGAATTATTCATTAATCTTACTGATGAAATTGAAGATGTAGAAATTATGGTTGAACAGGAAGAAGAAGAACAAAACAAAGTACTTGAAACTACAATAGAAGAGCTAGAACTTTCAGTACGTTCTTCAAACTGTCTTAAAAGAGCCGGCATCAATAATGTTGGTGAGCTAACAGAAAAGACAGAAGATGATTTGATGAATGTAAGAAACTTAGGAAAGAAATCCTTACAAGAAATTAAAGATAAATTAGATGAATTAGATCTCAGTTTAAAAGAACCAGAGGTTTAAAGGAGGTAGATTGTAATGGGTAAGCGTAAATTAAATAAAAAGAGTTCTCATCGCAAAGCATTATTTAAAAACCAATTAATTAGCTTATTTAAAAATGAGCAAATCAAGACTACCCTGCCGAAAGCTAAAGAATTAAGACCAATTGCAGAAAAAATGATTACAAAAGCAAAGAAAAATAATATTAATACGAGAAGGCAGGCAATGGGTAAATTAAACGATAAAGAAGCAGTGGAAAAACTGTTTGATATAATAGCACCTCGTTATATGGAAAGACCAGGTGGCTATACCAGAATTATTAAACTTTATCCTAGACGTGGAGACGCTTCTGAGATGGCTTTAATTAAGCTGGTGGAAGAAGAGTAAATACAGGTAGTCAAATTTAGTGGGTGTATTTTATGAGTTTACTGGAAGTAAAAAATGTGGAATTTAAGTATCACGGTCAACAAGAACCAGCTTTAAAAGATATTAATTTGGAGGTGGAACAAGGGGACTTTGTTTCTATTATTGGAGCAAATGGTTCTGGTAAGTCTACACTTGCCAAACTCTTGAATGTTCTGTTGAGACCGGATCAAGGTAATATAATAGTTGAAGGATTAAATACTCGTAATAAAGAAAAAATATGGGATATAAGAAAAAATGTTGGAATGGTATTCCAAAACCCAGATAACCAAATTGTTGCTACAATGGTAGAAGATGATGTAGCCTTTGGTCTGGAAAATATAGCGATACCTTCTAATGAAATAAGAAAGAGAGTAGACCATGCTCTAGACTTAGTTGACCTTACAGGTTATGAAACTCATGAAACCCATAAGCTTTCTGGTGGACAAAAACAACGACTTGCAATTGCCGGAATTATCGCAATGGAACCAAGTTGTATTGTTTTAGATGAACCGACAGCTATGTTGGATCCACAGGGTAGAAAAGAAGTAATTGATACTATAAAATTTTTAAATAAAGAAAAGAATATAACTATAATTCTAATAACACATTTTATGGAAGAAGCCAGTATTTCTGATAAAGTTTATGTAATGAACGAAGGTAAAATACAATCACAGGGTCCACCTTCTGAAGTATTTGAACAGATTGATTACTTAAGAAGTATAAATTTAGATGTTCCTGTCGTTATGGAAGTTGCCAATGGATTAAAGAAAAAAGGTATTGATATTCCTGATATTTTAACAATAGACGGGTTGGTGGATGCCTTATGTTAATTGAATTACAAGATGTAACCCATATATATGACCAGGAACAGAATGTAAAAGCTTTAGATGATATCAATCTAGAGATTGATGAACATGAATTTATTGGTATTGTTGGTCATACTGGTTCCGGAAAAACAACATTGGTACAGATGTTCAATAGCTTAATAAAGCCTACATCGGGTACTATATATGTTGATGGAATTAAAACCACAGAAAAAAAAGCTAATTTAAAACATGTTCGTCAAACAGTAGGTTTAGTATTTCAATATCCAGAACATCAATTATTTGAAGAGACTATATATGATGATGTCGCTTTTGGACCCAGAAACCTCAATCTGGGAAAAGAAGAAGTTGATAAAAGGGTAAAAGTTGCTTTAGACTTAGTAGGATTAGATTTTGATGAGTTTAAAGAGCGTTCACCTTTTAATCTCTCTGGTGGTCAACAACGTAGGGTTGCAATTGCCGGGGTTCTGGCCATGCGGCCGAGAGTATTAATTCTTGATGAGCCCTCTGCTGGTTTAGACCCCCAAGGGAGAGAAAAGTTAAAAGCTTTATTAAAAAGATTACATCAATCATATAATATTACAATAATATTAATATCACATAGAATGGAAGAAATTACACAGTTATCAAGTAGAGTAATAGTTATGGACCACGGTAAGATCGTGCTAAATGGTTCCCCCAGAGAAGTATTTAGCCATAAAGAGAAGTTAGAAAAACTTTCTTTAGAATTACCGGAGATTACAGAAATTCTCTTTCGTTTAAGAGAAAGAGGTTGTGATATTAGGACAGATATATTTACAGTTGAAGAAGCAGTAGATGAAATTATTAAGGTAATTGGGAGTAAAGAAAATGTTAACTGATATCACAATAGGACAATATGTACATGGGAATTCAGTTGTACATATTTTGGATCCGCGAATCAAAATAATAAATACTATAATTTTAATTACCAGTTTATTTTTAATAGCAAACTTCTGGGGTTTTGCAATATTTTTGGGATTTAACTTATTTATTATATATATTTCAAAACTTCCATTAAAAAAGGTACTTAAAGGTTTAAAACCAATCTTATTTTTGGTTTTATTAACAGTTATCTTACATGTCTTTATGACCCGTGGAGGAGAAGTTCTATTTCAATGGAAGTTTTTAAGGATTGAAAGTGAAGGACTATATACTGGGACTTTTATGGCTAGTCGTATTTTACTGTTGATTATGTTTACTTCGCTTTTAACTTTAACAACATCACCTCTGCAGCTTACTGACGGTATTGAATATATCTTAAAGCCTTTAAAAAAGATAGGAGTACCTGCCAGTGAGATATCAATGATGATGACTATTGCCTTAAGGTTTATACCCACATTGATGGAAGAAGCAGAAAAAATAATGAAAGCTCAAAAAGCTAGAGGCGCAGATTTTGAAAGTGGTAACTTAATACAGCGAGCAAAAAATTTGATTCCTCTTTTAGTTCCGCTTTTTATAAGTGCTTTCAGAAGAGCCGATGAATTAGCATTAGCAATGGAATCAAGATGTTATCAGGGTGATAAAAAAAGAACTAGATTACACATAATGCAGATCAAAAGAAGAGATATAATAGCACTGATTATTTCGATAGCATTAGCAGTAGTTGTAAGTTTTTATTAGGAGTTTAGATATGCACTTTTATAAAATAATTCTCGAATATGACGGCACTAATTATAATGGTTGGCAGCGTCAAAAAAATACCGATACTACAATCCAGCAGATTGTAGAAGAGAAGTTAAGTATAATCAATAAAAGTTTTGTACTGGCTACTTCCGCCGGCCGGACCGATTCTGGTGTTCATGCCAAAAGACAGGTTGTCAACTTTAAATTAGATGTCGATGTACCTGTTAAAAGGATACCATTTGCTTTAAATAGTCTTTTACCAAAGGATATAATTTGTATAGATTCAGAAGAGGTAGATAAAGATTTTCATGCTAGACATGATGCTAAAGGAAAACTATACCGATACAGATTAAGTAACTCTAAATTTCCTTCGGTTTTTACCCGCAATTATGTATATAATATTAGGAGTAAGATTAATTTTGAGAAGATAAAAAAAGCAGCCCCGTTACTAGTTGGAACCCACGATTTTGCTTCCTTTCAAAATAGTGGGAGTGATATGGAAGAAACGGTAAGGACTATTGAAAAAATTGATATTTATCAAGTTGAAGATGAATATCATTTTGATATAAAAGGCAGCGGATTCTTGTATAATATGGTCCGCATTATCATGGGAACCTTTCTAGAAATTGGTCAAAATAAAATTGAATTAGAAGCACTTGAAGATATTATGAAGTCAAAGAACCGAAGAAGAGCTGGTTTTACAGCTCCTTCTAAGGGACTTACTTTAATGGATGTTTACTATTAGTTTCTTGACAAGTATTTTAAATTATAATAGAATTAATGTGGATAATTTTGTGAAATTTAATAAATATTAATATAGATAATAAGGGGGGAAAAAGATGACAACATATATGGCAAAACCTGATGAAGTCGATAAAAATTGGTATGTCGTTGATGCTGAAGATAAAACTTTAGGTAGATTAGCCTCCAGAATTGCTACTGTACTAAGAGGAAAACACAAACCAGAATATACTCCGCATGTTGACACAGGAGACTTTGTAATCGTTGTTAATGCTGGCAAAGTAAAACTAACCGGAAATAAGTGGGATCAAAAAGTCCACTATAAGCATAGTAGATATCCCGGTGGTTTGAAAACTATGACTTACAGGGATCTTAAAAAGCACAATCCTGAAGAAATAGTTAGACATGCTGTAAAAGGTATGGTACCAAATAATAAATTAGGTAAGAAAATGATGAAGAAATTAAAAATATATGCTGAGTCAGATCATCCGCATCAGGCTCAACAACCGGAAGAATTGGAAGTTTAAATTTACTTATGAAAGGAGGAATTTAAATGGCCGCAGAAGTTCAATACTGGGGAACCGGTAGAAGAAAGACTGCTGTTGCAAGAGTCAGGTTAGTGCCTGGCAATGGTAACATTGTTGTAAATGATAAAGATGTGCAAGATTATTTTAACCGCAAATCCTTAATTCAAGATTTAACGTCTCCTCTGGAGCTTACAAATACAACTGATAATTTAGATGTTTTAGTAAATGTAAACGGAGGTGGACTTTCTGGCCAAGCTGGTGCAGTACGTTTAGGTATTGCCCGTGCTTTACTTGAAGTAGATGCTGATTACAGAAAGCCGCTTAAAGATGCCGGTTACTTAACCAGAGATTCAAGAATGAAAGAGAGAAGAAAATACGGTCACAAGAAAGCCCGTAAATCTCCACAATTCTCAAAAAGATAAAATTTCAAATATACATTATATATTACCAACAAAAGGGAGGTCTATCCTCTCTTTTTTTATTTATATATATTATTTTCAAAAAGAGGATTATCATTTTATTCCTTGAATTTTATATATAAATAACTCATTAAGAGGAGGGATTACAATGAGTCTTTTAATGGCAGGTTTTTCACCACATCCACCTTTAGCTATTCCTGATATTGGTAAAGATAATCTAGAAGAAGTTTCAGATACCATAAATAGTCTCAAAGAACTTGGAAGAGAAGTTGTCGAAAGTGATCCCGATTTATTAATAACAATAAGTCCACACGGGACTGTAATGCGTGAATCAATTTCAATTATTGATGAAGATGTTGTGAGAGGTGATTTTGGTCAGTTTGGTTATAGTAGTGTCAGTTTTAAAAGAAAAGTTGATACTCATTTTATAGATATTCTTAAAAAAAATGCCTCCAAAGAAGGCTTTCATACCATTAGTTTAAAAGATAGAGATGGAACCAGACTTGACCATGGAGTATTAGTTCCTCTATATTATTTACAAGAAGCTGGTTTAAAAGAGATACCAATTGTTCCTATTAATATGGCTTTCTGGGATTACCATGAGCTATATGAGTTTGGTAAAATTATTAATCAAACAATAGAGGAAGTCGATACTAAGGCGGTTGTCATAGCAAGTGGTGACTTATCTCATAGGTTAAAACCCGGGGCACCAGCTGGCTATGATAAAAATGCTGAAGAGTTTGATAAAGAGTTTGTAAGATTAATTGATGAGAATAAGTTAGCTAAGATTAAAGATATGGATAAAGGACTTATTCATCGAGCTGGAGAATGCGGACATCGACCTATGGTTATCTTAACTGGTATTTTATCAGAACATAAAGTTCAGACAGATTTAAAATCATATGAAGGTCCATTTGGAGTTGGCTATACAGTAGCCAGTTTTAATATTCTTTCAGGGGGTAATAATTAATGAAAGAAGAAATGGGTTATGTGGAATTAGCTAGGAAAACTATTAAAAACTATGTGAAAGAAAAAAGAAAAATTGATGCACCTCAGACTGATAAATTCCAAAAAAGAGCCGGGGCTTTTGTAACCATAAAGAGAAACGGCCAGCTGAGGGGCTGTATAGGCACAATAGAGCCCACACGATCATCTTTAGGTCAAGAAATTGTAGAAAATGCCATAAGTGCTTCTACACGTGATCCTAGATTTCAACCTATTACTCAAGATGAACTGGATAAAATAGATATTTCTGTTGATATTTTAGGTGAGAAAGAGCCAATTGATGATAAAGCACAATTAGATCCCGAGGAATATGGAGTAATAGTTAAGAGAAATTCTAGAACAGGACTACTTTTACCTAATTTAGAAGGTGTAGATACCGTGGAAAGACAACTTGAAATAGCCAGGAAAAAGGCGGGAATTTCACCACAAGAAGACTACCAAATTTTTAGATTCAAGGTGGACCGTTATGAAAAGTAAGAAAAAAGAAGCAATGTATTATGAAAAAAAAAATAATGGTGCAGTACAGTGTCATTTATGTCCACATGAGTGTGTAATAAAGGATGATAAATCTGGAATATGCCGGGTAAGAGTTAACCATGAGGGAATTCTTTACACTGAAAATTATGGAGAAATAAGTTCAATGGGGGTTGACCCCATTGAGAAAAAACCGCTTTATCATTTTTATCCTTCCCAGGGGATCCTTTCATTAGGCACCTACGGCTGTAATTTTAAATGTAAGTTCTGTCAAAATTTTAGGATAAGTCAGCAGAATCCAACTACTACTTACCAGACCCCGGCTGATATTATTCAGCAGGCTAAAAACAGGAATATAATGGGTATAGCCTATACTTATTCCGAACCAATGGTTTGGTATGAATATGTCTATAAAACAGCTGTAAAGGCCCATGAAGAGGGTCTAAACAATGTCTTAGTTACAAATGGATTTATAAATCAAAAACCTCTTAAAAAACTAACTAATTATATAGATGCAGCCAACATTGATTTGAAGTCTTATCATAATGACTTTTATAAAGAAATCTGTGGTGGCACCTTACAACCAGTATTAGATACTATAAAATATATGTATGGGAAGACTCATCTCGAATTGACTACTTTAGTAGTAACTAACCATAATGATGGGCTTGATGAATTAGAAGATATATTTAGATGGGTTGCTAATTTAAGTGAAGATATACCTATGCATCTTGCAAGGTATTTTCCTAATTATAAGATGGAGGAACCAGCTACACCTGCTAAGAAAATGGAAGCAGCTTATAAGTTAGCAAAAAAGTATCTAAATTACGTATATATTGGTAATATGAGAAGTAAAAAAAGTCAAAACACCTACTGTCCAGAATGTGGTACAGAAGTTATTTCAAGACATTATTTCAACACCCAAAACCATCTTAAAGAAGGTAAATGCCCAGAATGTGACAAACAGATTTTAGAGTATTATTAGATGAAGTTCCAGCCATAAATATAAAAAGTATATATTATATAAAAACCTGCTCCAAAAAAGGAAGGAACTAAAATTGATTTGTCAGCGCGTTCATAAAGGGTAATTGAAATTAAGGCAAAGATAAAGTAGATAATAATTTTATCTGGAGATAATTGATAGATTAAAAATGAAAAAAACAAACCTGCAAATAATTTAGAAATAATTTTGGGTAGTTTGTAATTGAAAATTTCATAAACAAAAAGATTTAACATTAATTGTTCACTTAAGGCTATAATAAAAAAGATAGGGAAAACCAAAAGAAGTGGTAAAATACTTCTAACAAAGGTTTCCATAGAAAACACTTTGTATATAGGAGCAAAGACATTTGAAAGGTTTCTGGTACTCATTGGTAAATTGATTAAAAATATAACAAGACTCAATAAGATAATCAAATAAATAAAAATCTTAACGAATTTTTTGGTTAAAGATTTAAATGAAATACCTAATTCTTTAAAAGTTAAATCATAGATGAAAACAAAATACAGAAAGATTAAGCTGATAAATATTAAACGAGCTGCAAAATTAAATAATAAATCAAAAAAACCGCTTAAGTCTGGAACCTGCATAAAAGAAGCAAAGTCAAAAAAACGAGTAAAAATTAAAGAAAAATACCAAAGAGTATATATAATAATTATATCTTTATAATTTATTCTATTTATCCATTTAATTTTATTAGTAGACATAATACAATCACCTCTTGTTATTTTCTTTATAAATATTTAAATTCCTGCTTTATAAATAACTTAATAACCTATATAATAAATTATAATGAGCGGTTTTTTCTCAAAGAGGGGTGGGTTAAATTTGGTCTGGTCAGTAATAACTAATATAGTTGACCTCTTTATTGTAGGGGCAATTATATACTTTCTTTTAAACTTAATAAAAGGGACCAGGGCTGTTCAGTTAATTAAGGGTTTAGTATTAATCTTTGTTGCTTCTGTGGTAAGTCAACTTTTAAACTTAAATACGGTTCATTGGTTTTTACAAAGCGTCCTTACCATGTTAATAGTTGCTTTACCTATTGTCTTCCATCCGGAATTAAGAAGAGCTTTAGAACAATTAGGCCGCGGCGGTTTTTTAACAACCCAACTTGTGCAAAAATGGTCGGCCAAAGATATCAATGAAATAATTATGGCAGCCGACGAGCTTGCGGAAGAAAAGACAGGTGCTTTGATAGTATTTGAAAAAGAAGTAGGTTTAAGAGACTATATTGAGACTGGAACAGAGATAAATGCTAAAATAAGTAAAGAACTTATTGAAAACCTTTTTTATAAATCAGCTCCTTTACATGATGGGGCGGTTATTGTCGGAGAAGGTATTGTTAAAGCAGCTGGTTGTTTATTAAATCTCTCTCATAAGCCTAGTATTAACCCTAAACTGGGTACAAGACATAGAGCTGCTATTGGAATTACAGAAGAGTCAGATGCAATTGTAATTATTGTTTCAGAGGAAAGTGGAGTAATCTCACTGGCTCAGGACGGAGAACTAATTAGATATCTTGATAAATCTAAATTACGAGAGATCTTATTTAAAGAGTTTATACCCCGCAAAACAAATGACTTCTTTTCATAAAATGGGGGAAGTAAAATGAGAGATTTTTATAACAGGTATAAAATAATAATAATAGCTGTACTGATTGCATTTGTTCTCTGGTTGTATGTAAACTACCAGGAAGGTAACTTACAGGGTAGTTTTGATTTTGGCAGCAACCAGATAAGATTAAATATTAAGTATGAAAATTTAAATGAACAATTTGTCGTTTTAGATATATCAGACCAAACTGTCTTGATTGAACCAGAGGGTTACCGGTTTTTTAACACCTATAGTGCAGAAGACTTTGATGCATATATTGATTTGAATGATGTACAAGTAGGTGATAATATAAGAATTGTTAATATAAGGACTCCTCAAGGAGTACAAATTAGTTATAAAGAACCTTCAATAGTCAGGGTAACAATCACCTCCTATGATCAAGAAGGTTCACAAAATAGTGAAGAAAAAAATAATCAAGAATAAAAGCAATATAATATAATGATTTTGAGGTGAATTTGATGGGTAAAATTTTTGGCACAGATGGGGTAAGAGGTATTGCAAACAAAGAACTAACTCCAGAACTTGCTTTAAAATTAGGTAAAGCTGGCGGATTATTTTTAAAAGAAAAAAGTAAAAAAGAGGAAAATTTTTTTGTTCTTATAGGCAAAGATACCCGTATTTCGGGTAGTATGTTAGAATCGGCCTTAATTGCTGGTTTTAATTCGGTAGGCGTAAATATTATTAAATTAGGTATTATTTCTACTCCGGCTGTTTCTTTTCTGACCGATAGCACCGATGCAATTGGAGGTGTAATGATATCTGCTTCTCATAATCCAATTGAAGATAATGGAATTAAATTTTTTAGCAGTCAGGGGTTTAAATTAACTGATCAAGAAGAATTAAAAATCGAAGAATATATACTTGATGAAAAGAGGATTACTCCCCCGGTTGGTACTGAAGTAGGCGATATAATTAAAAGAGAAAAATTACTTCATCAATATTTAGACTATATCACAGAGACTGTTGATTCTAGTTTTGCAGGTTATAAGATAGTTTTGGACTGTGCAAATGGTGCAGCTTATGATATCGCTCCTCAAGTTTTTAATAAACTAGGGGCAGAAGTAATTGCTATTAATGATAAACCAGATGGCAAACAAATTAACTTAAACTGTGGATCGACTAAACCGGAGACAATATTAGCAGCCACTCAAAAACATCAAGCTGATTTAGGTATTGCTTATGATGGAGATGCAGATCGCTTGATAATGATCGATGAAAAAGGTAATATAATAGATGGCGACCATATAATGGCTTTTTTGGCTTTAAATATGCTTAAAGAAGATAATTTAAAGAAAAAGACACTTGTAACTACCCGATATAGTAATCTTGGTTTAGAAGAACTTCTTAATGAAAGAGGGGCCCAGATTGTTAAATGTAAAAATGGGGACCGTTATGTATTACAGACCCTTTTAGAGAATAACTATAATTTAGGAGGAGAAAAATCTGGACATGTTATTATGTTTGATTATAATAAAACAGGTGATGGAGTATTAACTTCCTTAAAAGTGGTAGATTATCTAAAGAAATTTAACCAAAATTTAAGTCATATTAATGAGATATTTCAACCCTGGCCGCAGGAGTTAATCAATATAAGAATAAATAATAAAGAAAAACTTTCTGCAAATAAGAGGATAAATAATCTAATAGAAAAAATAGAAGATGATTATGATAATCAAGGTAGAATATTTGTTAGAGCATCAGGTACTGAGCCTGTAATCAGAGTAATGTTAGAAGCAAAAGATGAAAATATGATCAAAAAGTGGGAAGATAAAATTTCTTCCGTAATTAAAGAAGAGTTAAATTAAAGATAAAGGAGGTATCTAAAAAAATAAAGATAATTAAAGCGCCCGGACTCTGTAATGGAGTTGACGAGGTGGAGAGTAATCGATATATCGGCGGATCTCTCCAGGTTTTAAGTATTAAGCCATAACTGGTTTTACAAAACTTATTGGTGACTTTAAGGACAAAAAAACCAGAGATACTTTTGATAGTAAAATTGAAAATAATGAATATAATATAAATAACGGAGGTAAATATATGTGCGGTATAGTAGGTTATGTAGGTGACAAAAAGGCGGCTTCAATCCTTTATGGTGGATTGAAACGTTTAGAGTATAGAGGTTATGATTCATCGGGAATTGCAGTAAATGATGGTTTAAATATAGATGTTGTCAAGAAAAAGGGTAAATTAGAACAGTTAAAAGATAGTATAAAAGACAATGTAAATGGTGGTACAACAGGGATTGGACACACAAGATGGGCTACCCATGGGCAGCCCTCTGATACAAATTCACATCCCCATAGTGACTGTGGTAATAACTTTGTAATTGCTCACAATGGTATAATTGAAAACTTCCAAAATATAAAGAAGTATTTAAAAGATGAGGGACATGTATTTCAGTCCGAAACTGATACGGAAGTAATTGCTCACCTTTTAGAAGATTACTATGAAGAAGACATCTTAAAGGCACTTAAAAAGACAGTTAATAGATTAGAAGGTTCATATGCTTTAACAATTCTTTCTAAATATGATCCTGATAAGATATATGTTGCAAGAAAGGACAGTCCTTTAATTATTGGTATCGGTGAAAATGAAAACTATATAGCTTCAGATATACCAGCTTTTTTAGGTGAAACAAGAGACTTTTATATACTTGAAGATGGTGAATTTGCTGTAATCAATAAAGAGCAAATAGATATCTATGATTTTAATTTGGAGCCTAAAGATAAAGAAATCTATCATGTAGACTGGGATCCTGAGATGGCTGAAAAACAGGGCTATGACCACTTTATGTTAAAGGAAATTCATGAACAACCCGATGCTGTACGCAGATTAATGGCAAATAGGGTTACTCCAGAGGGGATTGAATTAGAAGAATTAAATTTAGATAAGAAGTTTATTGATAATTTAAATAAAGTTCATTTGATTGCCTGTGGTACTGCTTACCATTCTTGTTTAATTGGTAAATATATGATGGAAGACCTTTCAAAACTAAATATAGAGGTTGATGTAGCTTCTGAATATAGATATAGAAATGTTCCCATAACAGAAAATGATCTAGTTATTGCCGTAAGTCAGTCTGGAGAAACATCTGATACCTTAGCTAGTTTACGTTTGGCTAAAAAGAAAGGGGCAAGAGTATTAGCTTTTACAAATTCACGGGGCAGTAGTATTGCGCGAGAAGCAGATGATGTCCTTTTATTAAAAGCAGGCCCTGAAATTTCAGTTGCTTCTACAAAGGCCTATCTAAATATGGTAGTAGCTTTTTATATGTTCAGCCTCTTTTTAGCCAAAAAACAAGAGAGAATAGATAATGATAGATATTTACAAATGTCTAAAGATTTAATTAAGTTACCTGATCTTTTAGACGATGTAATTGAAAATAGTGAACAAGTTATGGAAGAGAGAGCTAAACAGTATGCTAATAGTGAAAGTGCCTTTTTTATAGGTAGACATACTGATTATACATTAGCGATGGAAGGTGCTTTAAAGTTAAAGGAAATTTCATATATACATGCAGAAGCTTATCCAGCTGGAGAATTAAAGCATGGTACTTTAGCCTTAATAGAAGAAGGGGTTCCAGTCGTGGCTTTAGGTACTAGAGCAACTGTTTTTGAAAAAACATTAAGTAATGTAACAGAAGTTAAGGCAAGAGGTGGAGATGTTACAGCAATAGTTCATAAAGATGCGGAAGATGTTGAAGATGTAGTAGACCATATTATCTATATACCTGAAGTAAATGAACTATTTACGGGTGCTTTAGCGATAGTACCACTACAGCTTTTAGCTTATCATACAGCTCTACTTAGAGGTTGTGATATTGATCAACCAAGAAACCTAGCTAAAAGTGTAACTGTTGAGTAATTAAAAAGTGAAATAAAAAAGGGGAGTACTCCCCCTTTTTTTGTCTTCATAATTTTTATTAAAAGTAATTAAAAGAAGGTATAAAAATGACTTTAAATAATCATAATAAAGAGACAACTAAAAATGAAGTTATTGGCTTAGGAGTAGATATTCTTGAGGTGAAGAGAATAAAAGACTTAATAGATAAGCAGGGCGATAAATTTTTGACAAGAATATTTACACCTAAGGAAATAAACTACTGTCAATCTAAAAAGAGAGCATTGGAGTCATTTGCAGTTAGGTTTAGTGCTAAAGAAGCATTTATTAAAGCAATAGAAAGTGATTATAATATTGCCTATAAAAGTATAGAAATTGATAAAAAGGAAAATAAAAAACCTAAAGTAAATCTCTCAGGCAAAGCTTTATTGGCAGCTGAGGAAAAAAATGTAACAGATATTTTGATCTCTTTAAGTCATGAAAAAAATTATGTGACAGCTAATATAATTTTAAAGGGGAGAATAAAATGATTGTTTTAACTCCAGAAGAGATGACTAATCTTGACCAAAAAGTTATTGATAATGGCTTTGAGTCTCTGTTACTTATGGAAACAGCCGGCCGCAAAACTTATGAAATAATAAAAGAAAATTATGACAGCAATAACAAAATATTAATAATGGCTGGAGCCGGAAATAATGGTGGTGACGGTCTTGTAATTGGAAGATTACTTGATATATGTAATTATAATGTTAAAATAATAATAGTAGGGAGAAAAGAGAAGTTAAATAAAGATCCCTTAAAAAACTATAATATATGTAAATTAAGAGATATAGATATACAATTTTTCTACAAAGATTCAGACTTTTCAATGATTAAAGAAGCTGTATCTCATTCTGATCTTATAGTTGATAGCCTATTAGGGACTGGTTTAACTGGAAATTTAAGATCTCCCTATTTAAAGATTGTCAAGATGATTAATGAAAGTAATAATGATGTAGTTGCTGTTGATATTCCAAGTGGTATTAATGGAAAGAACGGTGAAGTTATGGGTTCAGCCATAGAGGCTGATATTACTGTAACAATGGCTTTTAGTAAGGTCGGCCATCATATTTATCCAGGCCGACAATATACAGGTGAACTGAATATTATTGATTTGGGTTTTCCCCAAAACCTTATTGAACAGGTAAAATATAAGCATAATATGTTAACCTGCCCTGAAGCTGGTGAGTTATTACCAAAAAGAGGCAGGACTGGCCACAAAGGTACCTTTGGAAAAACATTAGTAATCGGGGGTTCAAAAGGTTTAGAAGGTGCCCCAGCCCTAAGTGGAGAAAGTGCTCTTAAAATGGGTTCTGGACTAGTAAAAACATTAATACCTGAAAAAATTAATCAAACTGTCAGCAGGTATTGTAAAGAACTTATTTCAGATGATTTAACAATCGTTAATATAGATAAAGAAATTAGAAATTATGATGTGATTGCTTTAGGACCTGGCTTGGGAAGAGGAGAAAAACAAAAAGAGGTTGTTTCTTTTGTTTTAGAAAATACTAAAATACCGGTGGTTATAGATGCAGATGGTATTAATAACTTGAATTTAGAAGAATTAAAGAAGACAAATAAAGAAATAATATTAACTCCTCATCCCGGTGAATTTGCCAACTTAATTAATAAATCTATTCAAGAAATTGAAGATAACAGGATAAAATATGTCAGAGAATTTACAAAAAAATATAATGTAAATTTAGTTCTTAAAGGTGCAAGTTCCCTCATATCTGATAAAAAGGGTAATATATATATAAATAATACAGGTAATGAAGGTATGGCAACTGCCGGTAGTGGAGATGTGTTAACTGGTATTATAAGCTCACTTATTGGGCAAAAGTTAGAAGTGTTTAAAAGTGCAGTATTAGGGGTATATTTACATGGATTAGCTGGAGATATTGCTACAAAAAATATAGGTTCTTACTCTGTTATGGCAAGTGATTTAATAGACAGTATACCTCCTGCTATTTCAAAAATTAAACGGGGGTGTTAAAATGATTACTGCTAAAGATATTATGACTACAGATGTAGTTACAGTTGATCCAGAGACCAGTGTAAAAGAGGCAGCTAATTTAATGAGTGAAAAAGATATTAGTGGTTTACCGGTTGTTCAAAATGGAGAACTGGTAGGTATTGTTACGGAAAATGATTTGATCATTAAAGATAAAAAACTACATTTTCCGGAATATATAAATGTGATAGGTGGCATAATTTATTTAGAGAGTTATAAGAAGTTTAGAGAAGAATTTAAAAAATTTGTGGCAGTAAAAGTAAAAGAACTAATGACAGAAGATGTTGTAACAGTTAGTCCTGATACTTCAATTGAGGATTTAGCGACAATAATGCATCAAGAAAATATTAACAGATTACCAGTGGTAGATAATTCTGGTCAGTTAATAGGAATTGTTACAAGAGGTAATATTGTAAAACACATTGCAGTAGAAGAATAATTGCATATAAGGAGAGTCTCAATGATAATCTCAGACAAAACAATAAAAAACTTAATAAAAGAAGATACTTTAATTATTGATCCCTTTGAAGAATATTTAATTCAACCTGCTTCTATTGATTTGAGATTAGGTACTAATTATCTCAAAATTGATGAAAATCAAATGGAAGTTATGACTTTAGAAGATAAGTTAAATTATAATGAAATAAATAGTGAAGAGATTGTTATACCGCCCCACTCCTTTCTTTTAGCAACAACTGAGGAGTATATAAAACTTCCTAATAATCTTACCGCTTTTGTAGAAGGTAGAAGCTCAATAGGAAGAATGGGGTTGTTTATTCAAAATGCAGGCTGGGTCGATCCCGGTTTTGCAGGTAAAATTACCTTAGAACTATATAATGCTAATCGTCTGCCTATTAAGTTAAAGGCAGGCCGCCGCATATGTCAATTAGTAATTGCAAAAATGGACCAAGAAGCTGAATTTCCCTATCAAGGGAAGTACCAAGGTCAGGATACAGCAGTAGGAAGTAAAGTTTTTGAAGATAACGAAAACTTAAAGACTTAAAGTTTGCATAAAATTAAAGTTGAACAAAACAGCAAACAATACGACTAGGAGGTGTTAATATGCAAAATATCATTATTAGAGATATTGATAAGCATATTGGTCCTGGCGATATTGTTGGTGCTTTTATAAATGAGGCTGATATTAGCAGTAATGATATTGGGAATATTAATATAAGAAACAATGTGGCAGAAGTAGAAGTAAAAAAAGATGTTTGTGATAAAGTAGTAAATATAATGGATAATAATAAAATTGGCGGTGTTAAAGTACATCTAGAAGTTGATAATGATGCTGAAAGACGAAAAAAAATCACTAGATATTATGATAAATTTAAACAGTTGGTGGAACTAGAAAGACAGGAAGAAATGGAAAGACATGAAATTGAAATCAAACGCCTTTCTCCCCGCGCTCGTGAAAAAAAAGGGAGAGCACTTTTAAATATGAGGGGTAAAGGTGATGGTCATACTTATGACCATAAACCAAAAGTGAAATTCATGAAAGAAGAGGTTGGTGAAAAACTACCAGATACTGAAATCAGTATTGGAGATCTAGTAATGGTAAGTAAAAACAAGCCATTAGATGATAATAATCCCACTGGTACAGTAGCTGAAAAGACCAATTATTCAATGACGGTAGTCTTTGATGAGAAACCATCAGGATTTGTATTTGGTGATTCTTTGCGAGTAGACCTTTATGTAAATGATATAACATTTCAGAGAATGTTAGATGCACTTAAGAACTTTAGAAATGCAAAAAGTGATAGTAGATTAGGCGAACTACAGAGAAAAATGTTAGGTCTAGAAGAGCTAAAATGGAATGAGAAGTCTTTTGATAACTTAGAATGGGTAAATGATGATCTTAATCAGTCCCAAAAAGAGGCAGTCAAAAGATCTCTTAAAGCTGAAGATTTTTCCCTTATCCAGGGTCCTCCTGGAACTGGAAAAACGATGACTGCTATTGAGATTATCAATCAAGGTGTAAAAGATAAAAAAGAGATATTAGCTACTGCAGATTCAAATGTAGCAGTAGATAATCTGGTTGAGAGATTAGTTAATATGGGTACTGAAGTCTTGAGATTAGGACATCCCATTAGAGTTACCCCACTTTTACGCAAGCATACTTTAGATTATAAGATACTAGAACATCCCGACTATAAAGAAGCAGATAAATTAAGAGAAAAAGCTCAAGATCTTTTGGATGAGCAAGATCAGTACCAACATCCTGGTGATAGTTTAAGACGGGGTATGAGCGATAAAATGATCAAAGAAAAAGCACAAAAAGAACAGGGAGCCCGTGGGGTAGAACCTTCGATAATAAAAGATATGGCTAAATGGCTCGAGATTCAAGATGAGATAGATGGTCTCTTTAATAGAATTGAAAAATTAGAACAAAAGGCTGTTAAAGAACTTTTAGAAAAGGCGGAAGTTGTTTGTACAACTAACTCCACAGCGGGTTCTGAACTTTTAAGTGATTATGATTTTGATCTTATAGTTATTGATGAGGCAACTCAATCCACTGAACCTGCTTCCTTAATACCTTTTATTAAAGGTGATAAAGTTATATTAATTGGTGATCATAAACAACTACCACCGACCATATTAAGTCAAAAAGCAGCTAAACAAGGACTCAGCAAGTCCATGTTTGAAAGGCTATATGAGATATATGCTGATGAAATAAGGTCTATGTTAGAAATCCAATATAGGATGCATGATGATATCATGGACTTTTCTAACCATGAATTCTATGCTGGAAAGTTAAAAAGTGCGCCTGAAGTAGCAGACCATACTTTAAAAGACCTGGGATATTGTATGGAAGGGAAAAAGTGCTTTACTGATAAATCCTTAAATCCTGAACAACCCATTGTATTTATTGATACAGTCGAGATGACAGCCGAAGAGCGTTCTCTAAAAGGGTCTAATTCTTATGACAACCCTGTAGAAATGGAGATTTTACTTGATATAGTAGATGAAGCACTAAAATCAGAATTACAACCAGAAGATATTGCAGTAATTGCTCCTTATAAAGATCAAGTAGACTTATTGAAAAAGCATACAAATATAGAAAATTTAGAAATAAAAACAGTTGATGGTTTTCAAGGCCGGGAAAAGGAAGTTGTTTTAATTTCCTTAGTAAGAAGCAATGAACACAATAATATTGGTTTTCTTAGAGACTTAAGGAGATTAAATGTTGCTTTAACCCGAGCAAAAAGAAAGTTGATTATCATTGGTGATAGCAGTACTATAGCAAAAAATGATACCTATCAAAACTTAATAGATTATATTAAAAAGCATGGATTATATTATACCCTATAGATATTGTAAAACAGAAAATTTTGCTGTATACTAAAGATGAATTTAGAAATATAAGAGGGTGGTCCACAGATGAGGAGTTTCTCCTCATCTGTTTTAAATATTTTAACTCCTGGAGGTGCGGTGATTGGAAGAAGAAAAAAAAGAAATTACGATTAAAATTTCCAAGGACCTATTAAAAGATTTAGATGATTATATCAAATACCGTAGAGTCAGTAGAGATAAGTTTATTAGTGATGCAATAAATCATTATCTATGTGAACACAAAAAAAAGGAATTAAGAGAGCAGTTGAAAAAAGGATATATTGAAATGAGTGAATTAAATTTAGAATTAGCTCATGAAGGATTAAAATGTGATAGTAATTCAATAAAGATTTATGAAAAATGTTTAGTGGAGTGTGAATAAAGTTATGGATTTGAAAAGAGGAGATGTATATTATGCTGACCTCAACCCTGTGGTTGGTTCAGAACAGGGTGGGGTCAGACCTGTGTTAATAATTCAAAATGATATTGGTAATAAGTATAGTCCTACAATAATTGTAGCAGCAATTACTTCTAAAATTAATAAAGCACAGCTGCCTACACATGTAGAGATTTCAGCTAATGATTCAAGTTTAGATAGGGATTCTGTTATACTTTTAGAACAAATTAGAACCATTGATAAAAAAAGGTTAAAAAGTGAAGTAGCGAAGTTAAATGGAGAAATTTTACAAAGAGTAGACAGCGCTATTGAAATTAGTCTTGGTTTAGTAAATTTATAATACATAATTTTTTAATTAAATAAGGGGTGTATTAATGTCAGAATATATAGCCGATGTTTACCGTAGTAATCTAATTGAAAGCAGACATAAAGGGGATATAGCCATAGTAGATCCTGATGGAACCCTTACCCACTTTTTTGGTAACCCCGAAAATCAAACATATTTAAGGTCAGCGGCCAAACCGTTTCAAATTCTACCAGTTATTAATTCTGGTGCAGCTGACTTTTTTAATTTTACAAAACAAGAAATTGCTGTGATGAGTGCTTCTCATAATGGAGAAGAAAAACATGTTAATACTGTTAGAAATATTCTAAAAAAAATAGATGTGAGTGAAGAAAAATTAAACTGTGGTATCCATGATCCCTATTTTAAAAAAGCTGCCCACAAACTTTATCTTGAGGGGAATAAACCAACAGAAATACATAATAATTGTTCTGGCAAACATGCCGCTTTGCTTTCCTTATGCAAGTTCAATGGATGGGATATTGAAAATTATTTGAATAAGGAACATCCGGTTCAACAGCTTATCTTGACTACTATCAGTGAAGTCACAGAAACAAAAAAAGAAAATATCTATTTAGGTGAAGATGGTTGTGGGGTAGTTGTTTTTGGACTGTCGGTTAAAAAAATGGCATATGGTTTTGCCCGGTTAGCTAACCCTAAATTTTTACCTAATGAATATAGAGAAGCAGCCCTCAGAATTAATAAGAGTATAAAAGATCATCCTGATATGATAGCAGGAACTAAGAGATTTAATACTGATTTAATAGATGTTATGGGAGATAAGCTTACTGGTAAGATGGGAGCAGAAGGTGTTTTTTGTTTCGGATTATATAATGGCCCAGGGGTAAGTTTAAAAGTAGAAGATGGAAATTCAAGAGCTGTGCCACCAGTTATTATAGATATATTAAAGTCTTTAAATTATATTTCAAAACAGGAGTTAAAAAAGTTAAAAAGACATGAACAACCTGTAGTAAAAAACCATCATGACCATGAGGTGGGTTATATAAAATCAATATTAAAATTAAAAAAGGAAGTGAACATTTAACATGATTTTGATTAAAGATGCACAAATTTTATCGATGGCTGATAATGATTACCAAAAGGGTTCTATACTTATTAAAGAGGGAAAAATAGTAAAGATTTCAGAAAATATTGAAATTAAAGATGATTATGAAGTAGTTGATGCTAAAGGGAAAATTGTAATGCCGGGTGTTATCGATGCTCATACCCATTTAGGCATAGATGAAGATGGTGTTGGTTGGGAAGGCCAGGATTATAATGAAATGACCGATCCAATCACACCACAAATGCGAGCTATTGATGCTGTTAATCCTGAGGACTTTGGCATCAAAGAAGCTTTAGAAAATGGTGTAACCACAATTATGACCGGTCCAGGTAGTGCCAATGTAGTGGGCGGAGAAAGCATAGTAATTAAAACTAAAGGTAAAACTATTGATGAGATGGTTTTGAAAAATCCGGCTGGTATCAAAGCTGCTTTTGGAGAAAATCCCAAAAGAGTTTATAATGAACAAAACAAACTACCGACTACAAGAATGGGTATAGCTGCTATTATGAGAGAGAATTTAATGAAGGCTGAAGATTATCTTGCTAAAAAAGAAAAAGCCCAAAAAGAAGATGAGCCTTTTGATAGAGATATAAAAATGGAAAGCATGATTAGAATTATAAAAAAAGAATTACCTTTAAAATTACATGCCCATCGGGCTGATGATATTATGACTGCTATTAGAGTTGCAAAAGAGTTTGATATAAATATGACTTTAGAACACTGCACAGAAGGTCATAAAGTAGCAGATGAAATTGCAGAGGCCAACATTCCTGCTGTTGTCGGTCCATCGATGACGGGTAGGGTTAAGGTTGAATTAAGTGATCTTAGCTTTAAAACTGCTGGAGTATTAGCTAAAGCCGGCGTTAAGGTGGCCTTAATGAGCGACCACCCAGTTATTCCAACCAAAAATGCGCCTATTTATGCAGCCTTAGCAGCTAAGGCTGGTTTAGATAAAGATGAAGCTTTAAAAGCAATAACTATAAATCCTGCTGAAATTCTAGGAGTAGATGATAGAGTTGGCAGTATTGAAGAGGGTAAAGATGCTGATTTAATTATATTTACAGGTCATCCCCTTGATATTAGTTCCGAAATTAATAAAGTGTTAATTAATGGTGAAATTGTAAAAGTAGAAAAGGATGAATAATAAATATTATGAAACTAAGTGAGATAAAAGAAAAATTACAGCTTAAAACTGTATATGAGAATGAAAAATATCTTGAACTTAAGGTTAAAACCGCCTGTGGAGCAGATTTAATGAGTGATGTTTTAGCATTTACTGATGCTAAAACAATGTTAATTACGGGATTAACAAATCCCCAAGTAATTAGAACAGCTGAAATGATAGGAATTAAAATTATTATTTTTGTTAGGGGTAAAAACCCGGTTGAAGATACCATAAAATTAGCCGAAGAGAATAATATTTCTCTATATAAGACTGAAAAACCAATGTTTGAAACCTGTGGTGTTTTATATAACCTGGGAATTAAACCCGAAAAAATGGTTAAAATAGAGTAGGTGAATGATAAGTTTTGAAAAGAAAAAAGATTATTGATAATGAAATTGTCAGAAGAGATTTTGCAAGTGGTGGTGAAGTGTCTAGTAGATTAAAAAAATTACTCAGGAAATTAGGAGTAGATAAACAAGATATTAGAAGAACTTCAATAATAACCTATGAACTTGAGATGAATCTGATTATCCACTCTGAGGGAGGTCGATTAAAAGCGTTTGTTACCCCAGAGTCAATTTCAATTATATCAAAGGATAAAGGTCCCGGGATTGAAAATATTGATAAAGCTTTTGAACCAGGTTATTCAACTGCTACAGATGAAATAAGAGAGATGGGTTTTGGAGCCGGCATGGGTTTAAATAATGTAAAAAGATTTTCAGATAAATTGGAAGTTGAAAGTGAAGTAGGCCAATATACAAAGTTAAAGGCAATAATTAATTTAAATCAATAACAGCAGGAGTGTAAAGATGAGTAATAAACATTCTGTATTATTAAAAGAAGATAAATGTGAGGGTTGTACAAACTGTGTCAAAAACTGCCCCACTAAAGCAATTAGGGTTCATCAGGGTAAAGCGACTATTAAAGAAGATCTCTGCATTGACTGTGCAGAATGTATTAGAACCTGTGAATACCATGCGAAATATGCTAAAACAAATGATTTAGAAGAACTTCAGGCTAATGAATATAATATAGCATTATTAGCACCGAGTTTCTATGGTCAGTTTGACAGTTCTTTTGATCCTGGAAAAATAAAGAAGGCAGTCTATAAATTAGGTTTTGATGAAGTCTGGGATGTAGCTTATGCGGCAGAAGCAATTTCACAAAAAACATATCAATTTTTACAAAATAATAAAGATAATACATATATATCTTCTTCTTGTCCAGTAATAGTAAGATTAATAAGTTTACTTTATCCCGAACTTTTAGATAATATAGTGCCCTTTAATTCCCCGGTTGACTTAATGGCAGATTATGTAAAAGAGAAGGTCGAGTCGGAAGGCAGAACAGAATATAGTATGTATTTTATTACTCCCTGTCCCGCTAAAGTGACCGCTATTAAAAATCCCTTGGGAAGAAAAGAGTCTAGTTTAACAGGCGCAATTGCAGTTGATAAGGTTTATCCGCAAATACTTGAAATAATAAAAGATGAAAAACAATTTAAAGAGGTTGAACTTAAACAGAAATACCAACCATATAAGGGGATTTCCTGGGGGCAAAGTGGAGGAGAAAATGATATTTTAAATGAGGAAGGTATAATAGATACCTTATCTGTCTCAGGTATACATAATATTAAAAAGGTCCTTGAAGAATTAACAAGAGGTAATATTAAAGGAATTAGATATTTAGAACTAGTTGCCTGTCCTACCGGTTGTGTGGGTGGCATTTTTAATGTTAATAATCCCTTTCAAGCTAAATATAATATCAGGATGAATATTAGAAACCATGAAGAATTCATAGAACAAGATATTGAAGAATATGATTTTGAGTTAGAAGAAAAAATCAAAGAAATTGGGGCTGAAAAATTGGATGAAGATTTTGAAACCGCAATTGGTAAATTAGATGAATTAGAAAAAGAAATTGAAAAATTACCGGGTTTAGACTGTGCAGCCTGTGGAGCTCCGGATTGTGAAACTTTTGCGGAAGATGTGGTTAATGGCTTGGCAAAAAGAACAGACTGTATATTTGTTTTAAGAAAAGAGATTGGTGATTTGGCTGATCAACTTTCTTTATTAACCCATGAGTTGCCTCCTGTAATGAATAATGAAGAAAATAATAAGGAAAATGATGAAAATTAAAGAGGTGATGGTAACGTGCAGCTAAAAGAAGTAGCTAACAAATTAAATTTAGAAGTTTTAAATAAAGCGGATTTTAAAAAAGAGGTTAAAGGTTGCTATATAGGCGATCTATTAAGTAATGTAATGGCTAATGCCAAAGAAGGTGACCTTTGGGTAACAATACAGGGCCATCAAAATATTATAGCAGTTGCTTTATTAGCAGATGCAGCGGCAGTAGTAGTAGCTGAAAATTCAGAGGTGGATGAAAAATCAATCAAAAGAGCCGCTGAAAAAGATGTTAATCTCTTAAGATCTAAATTATCAGCTTATGAATTGGCAAGTGAATTTGCCCAAATGGGAGTCTAAAATGAAAAGATATTTGTTAGACCTTCATATACATACAGTTTTATCTCCCTGTTCAGATATATTAATGACCCCTGGAAATATCATAAAAGAGGCTGTCAAAAAGGGAATTAATATCATCTCAATTACTGACCATAATGTAGTGGGTAATGTTGAAAGTGCGATAAAAATGGCTGTTAGTGAAGATATTAAAGTTATTCCCGGTATAGAAGTACAAAGCAGGGAAGATATTCATTTATTGAGTTATTTTGATAATTTAGAAGACTTAACAAATTATGGTAAAATTATCTATGAAGGATTAGAGGATATAAAAAATGATGAAGACAAGTTTGGTCATCAAATATTAGTGGATAAAAAAGATAATTTCATGGCTAAAGAAGATAGACTTCTTTTAAACTCTACCCAATATAGTATAGAAGAATTAGTTAAACTTACATATAAATACAAGGGAATACCAGTTCCCTCTCATGCTGAGAGAAGTTTTGGTATAATAAAAAATCTTGGGTTTATACCAAAAGATTTAGATATTTCTTTTGTAGAGATGAACTTTCATAAAGCATTTGATCATTATTTAGAGAAGTTCCCCTATTTAAAAAAGTATAAATTATTAAAAAACTCTGACAGCCATTATTTAGACCAAATACAGCCAGGGATGGAAATTTATTTGGAGGGGGAACCTACTTTAGAAAGTATTTTTTCTTATTTTAAACATAATAAAAATAAAAAATTTCTATTATAATTAGATATTTTTATCAACCCATTGACAAAGTGAAATAATTCACTTATAATAGTTTTGTGTATGTGATTTCGCTAACTTAATAGCCAAAAAAATTAAGATAGGAGGTAAACAGATGCCTTGTAGATGTGACCAAAAAAATATGGATAAGTATTTAGCACCATTAAATGAAATATTAAAAGAGTATGCAAAAGAAGAGAAGTATTTAATCCCAATTTTACAGGATGCTCAGGATGAATATGGTTATTTACCGGAAACAGTTTTAAAAGAAATTGCCTGTAATTTGGATTTATCTTTAAGTCAGGTTTTTGGTGTAGTAACATTTTATTCACAGTTTCATTTAGAACCAAGAGGAGAAAATATTATTAGGGTCTGTACAGGTACTGCTTGTCATGTAAGAGGTGGCGCTGAAGTGCTAGACCAATTAAAAGATGAATTAGATATTGATAGTGGTGAGACAACTGATGATCTAAACTTTACTTTAGAGACTGTAGCCTGTATTGGAGCTTGTGGTCTTGCACCAGTAATTATGGTTAATGATGATACATATGGACGAATGACACCTGATAAAGTAAATGAAGTATTAGCAAATTATGAAGAATAATGAAAGAATTAGCTTTACATATCTTAGATATTGCTGAAAACTCAGTTAATGCAGATGCTGATAATATTTTAATAGATATTAAAGAAGATACCAAAAATAATGATTTAGAAATAACTATAGAAGATGATGGAAAAGGAATTAAAAAAGATCAATTAAAAGATATTACAGATCCTTTTGTTACCAGTCGTAAAACTAGGCCGGTTGGCTTAGGATTATCTCTATTTAAAGCAGCTGCTAAAAGATGTGATGGTAATTTCTTAATTGATTCTAATCAAAATGGTACTATCGTTAAAGCCGAATTTAAGCATGACCATATTGATAGAGCACCATTAGGGAATATTGCCCAAACTATTATATCTATCCTCTTATGGGATAGTAATGTTGATTTAACATATAAACATAGATATAATACTGAACAATTTATTTTTGAGACTCAAAAAATAAAAGAAGAGTTAGGCAATGTAAAGATAACGGATAGTAAAATATTAAATTGGCTGAAAGAGTACATAGATGAGAATGTAAAAGAAATTCGCGGAGGTGAATTTAATTGAAATCTTTAGAAGAATTAAGGGAACTGCGAGAAAAAGTTGAGAAAGATATGGAGATGCGTAAAGAAATTAATAAACCCAAGATAATAATTGGTATGGGTACTTGTGGTATAGCAGCTGGTGCTAGAGAGATCTTAAAAGCTGTTATGGAAGAAATAGATAAAAGAGATCTCGATGTAGAAGTAACTCAAACGGGTTGTATTGGAATGTGTGAAAAGGAACCATTGATGGATGTCAAACTTCCCGGAAAAGATAGAATTACTTACGGTAACTTAACAAAAGAAGATGTAAAAAGAATTATTGTTAATCATGTTATAAATGGTAATGTGGTAGATGAGCTAGTTATAGCAAGATTAGAAGAATAACTTAAAGGAGGTAAATTACATTGAAGGATACTATATATAGATCTCATGTACTAATTTGTACCGGAACGGGTTGTGTTTCCTCCGGTTCTAAAGAAATTAAACATGAACTTCAAGATCAGTTGGCAGAAAAGGATCTACTTAATGAAATTAAGATAGTAGAAACCGGCTGTCACGGTTTTTGTGAAAAAGGACCAATTATGGTCATTTATCCAGAAGGAGTATTTTACTGTCAAATAAAAGAAGAAGATGTAGCTGAAATAGTAGATGAACACCTTTTAAAAGGTAGAATTGTTGATAGATTATTATTTAAAGAACCAATGACAGAAGAAAGCATTCCTTCCTATAAAGATATAGATTTTTATAAAAAACAACATAGAATTGCATTAGCTAACTGTGGTAAGATTAATCCGGAAAGTATTGAAGAATACATAGCAAATAATGGTTATGAGGCAGCTGGTCGTGCCTTAACTGAGATGTCTCCGCAAAAGATTATAGAAGAAGTAAAAAATTCTGGTTTACGTGGACGAGGAGGCGGAGGTTTTCCAACTGGTCTAAAATGGCAGTTTGCTAGTGATAATGAAAGTGATAAAAAGTATGTTATTTGTAATGCTGATGAGGGTGATCCGGGTGCATTTATGGATAGAAGTATTTTAGAAGGTGATCCTCATAGAATTATTGAAGGTATGCTTATTTCGGGGTATGCAATCGGTGCAGATGAAGGTTATGTTTATGTTAGAGCCGAGTATCCACTTGCAATTGAAAGATTAGAAAAAGCTATAAATGAAGCAGAAGAGTTAGGATTATTAGGTGAAGATATATTTGGATCTGGTTTTAACTTCAAACTACATATTAAAAAAGGGGCAGGCGCTTTTGTCTGTGGAGAAGAAACAGCTCTTATGGCTTCTATCGAAGGGAGAAGAGGGATGCCTAACCCTAGACCACCATATCCAGCTGAAAAAGGCTTATGGGGTAAACCAACCAATATTAATAATGTAGAGACCTATGCAAATATTCCATATATAATTAATGAAGGTTCAGAAGTATTTTCTTCTATCGGTACTGAAAACAGTAAAGGAACAAAGGTTTTTGCACTAACCGGTAAAATTAAAAATACTGGTTTAGTTGAGGTTCCAATGGGTACTACCTTAAGAGAAGTAGTCTTTGAGATAGGTGGAGGACTCACTGAGGATAAGAAGTACAAAGCTATTCAAACTGGTGGACCTTCTGGTGGATGTATTCCAGAAGAATATTTAGATTTACCTATTGATTATGATTCATTAGTCGATGTAGGAGCAATGATGGGTTCTGGTGGTATGGTTGTTATGGATGAAAGTACCTGTATGGTAGATGTAGCAAGGTTCTTTTTATCCTTTACCCAAAATGAATCTTGTGGTAAGTGTACACCCTGCCGTGAAGGAACCAAAAGAATGCTAGAAATTTTAAATAGAATTTGTGATGGTGAAGGTAAAGAAGGCGATATTAAACTATTATTAGAATTAGGAGAACATATAAAGGCAACTTCTTTATGTGGTTTAGGTCAGACTGCTCCTAATCCTGTTTTAAGTACAATTAAATATTTCAGAAATGAGTATGAAGCTCATATTAATGATAATAAATGTCCGGCTGGTGTTTGTCAGGAATTAGCTGCAGGTTATACAATTAATGAAAACACTTGTGTAGGTTGTGGTCAGTGTGTTAAAGTTTGTCCAGTTGATGCAATTACTAAAGGGGACGGAAATTACTATGTAATTGATAGTGAAGTATGTATATCTTGTGGGGCATGTGAGAAGAAATGTCCAGTTGATGCCATATCACAGGGTTAACAGGTCAAAAGGAGGTTTAAATACTAAATGGAAAAAGTAAGATTAACTATAGATGATCAAAATATTGAAGTTGAAAAAGGTACAACAATACTAGAAGCTGCTAAAGAAGTAGGTATCGATGTACCTTATTTATGCTACCATCCTGATTTAACACTTCACGGTGCCTGTAGAGTTTGTGTAGTGGAAGATCTGGAAAGTAATTCTTTAGTAGCATCATGTGTTACACCGGTTACAGAAGGTATGCAAATATCTACCACAAGTATGAAAGCTAGAAGAGCTAGAAGGAGAAATGTTACACTGCTTTTAGCTAATCACCCTAATGATTGTTTAGGTTGTGACCGAAATGGCAGTTGTGAATTACAGGATATAACTCACAGTTTGGGTATAACTAGAGAAGATGTAGAAGAGATTTCAGGTGATAGTCGCGAAGTAGAAAGAGATGAAGTTGGGCCTGCTTTAAAAAGAGACCCTAATAAATGTATTTTATGTGGTCGTTGTGTAAGAGTTTGTGAGGAAGTACAGGGAGTATCAGCCCTACAGTTTAGTAATAGGGGATTTGATTCAATAGTAACAACCGCTTTTGATCTCCCGCAAAGTGAGATTAACTGTGCTAACTGTGGTCAATGTGCGACAGTTTGTCCGGTAGGTGCTATCACAGAGGTAAGCGAAATTCAAAAAGTATGGAATGCCTTAGAAGATGATGACAAACATGTGATAGCTCAAAGTGCACCTTCAATCCAGGCTACAATCGGTGAAGAGTTTGGTTATGAAGCAGGTTCTGTTGTTACAGGCCAGTTGGTTTCTGCTTTAAGAAAGTTAGGTTTTGATAAAGTATTTTCAACCGAATTTACAGCTGATTTAACTATTTTAGAAGAAGGCTCAGAGTTTTTAGAAAGACTGACGGAAAATAAGAATCTACCTCATATCACATCTTGTTGTCCAGGTTGGGTAAAGTATGCAGAACATAATTATTCTGATTTATTAAATCATTTATCTTCTGCTAAATCACCCCAACAAATGTTCTCAGCTCTTTCAAAAACATACTATGCTGAAAAAGCAGAAATAGATCCCGAGAAAATTTATACAGTATCTATTATGCCTTGTACAGCTAAGAAGTTTGAAAAAGACAGAGATGAAATAAATGCAAGTGAATATAAAGATACAGATGCGGTACTTACAACAAGGGAAATTGCCCGTATGATTAAAGAGGTTGGTTTACAGTTTGATAATTTACCAGAAGATGATTATGACGAGTTAATGGGTAAACATACCGGTGCTGGTACCATCTTTGGTACAACCGGTGGTGTTGCAGAAGCTGCTGTTAGAACTGTAAAGGAAAAACTAACTGGAGAAGAACTTGAAAGATTAAACTTAGGCTTTAGAGGAATCAACAAAGCAGAAGTTGTTATCAATGATAAAATAATTAAAGTTGCTATTGCAAATGGTCTTAAAAATGCTGAAAAACTGTTAGATGAAGTTAGAGTTGGTGAATCCGAGTACCACTTCATTGAAGTTATGGCTTGTCCTTATGGTTGTGTGGGTGGAGGTGGCCAGCCTCTTCCAATCAGTGAAGAAAAGAAAGAAAAAAGAGGTCAAGGGCTAGCTAATGCAGATGAACAAAGTGTGGTACGTAAATCACATGAAAATCCGATGATTAAAAAGTTATATGAAGAGTATCTTGAAGAACCAAATAGTGAAAAATCCCATCATTTACTGCACACAACTTATCGGGAAAGACCAAAAAATTAACTTTAAAATTAACAAATAAAGTAAAGATAAACCCCATCTCTAATCATTAGGGATGGGGTTTCTTGATTTAAGGATAATACTCAAGTATAATGTTAATAGCCTAAAATATATATTTTTCGGTCTAAGGATGTGAATAATATGAAATATATTACCAATGATCCCAAGCAAACTAAACAGATAGGAAAAAATATAGCTAAAATAATCAAAAGAGATAAAAAATATTTTTCACAGGTCATTTTATTAACCGGAGATTTAGGGGCTGGTAAAACGGTTTTCGTCAAGGGCTTAGCAGAAGGTCTAAAAATTGACTTTGATATTACAAGTCCTACATTTAATTTAATAAATGAATATAAGGGTAATCCAGGTCTTATTCATATGGATTTTTATAGGATTGACCGTAAAGAAGAGTTAATTCAACTGGGTTTAGAAGAATATTTGGAGATGGAAAATGTTAAGGCCATAGAATGGCCGCAGTTAGTTTTTGATTATTTAGAAGATGATTTTATTTTCATTAAAATAATTAGTTTAGATAAAAATAAACGCGAAATAACAATTAATGCAGAGGGTAATAATAGTAAAAAAATTATTAAAGGACTGAAAGATAATGTTAATATTGGGAATTGATACAAGTTCAGATATATGTTCTGTAGGACTTAGTGAAAACAAAGATTTCTTAGGTGAAATTAATATAAAATTAAAAAGACGTCATAGTGAACGTCTTTTACCTATTATTAAAAGATTATTTTCAGAAGCAGGGTTAGAGATACAGGATTTAGATGGTTTAGCTGTTACTGATGGCCCCGGTTCTTTTACCGGTCTTAGAATAGGATTAAGTACTGCACAAGCCTTTAAACGGGCTTTAAATATACCGGTTTATGCTGCGTCTTCTTTGGAGTATATGGCCTATTCCATAAGTCAACATTATAAAGATCATATTCTTGTTCCAACTATTGATGCCCGTAATAAAAGGATATATAGTTCAATTTTTGCAAGTAAAAGTGATAATGGAATTATCAAAAGGATTAATAAAGATCAAGCCTTAAAAGTTAATAATTTAATTGAAACTTTAAGAAATTATCAAGATAAAAAAGTAATTTTTGGGAGTGGAGCCGACAGTTATTATGAAATTTTTAATAAGGCTGAACTTAAAAATACTACTATAGTATATAAAGTGAGAAACTTCGGAGGATTTAATTTGGCTTCTTTAGGTTATCGTTATCTTGCACAAGGTAAAGATACGGATTATAAGGATTTGGTACCAAAGTATTTAAAGAAACCCCAGGCGCGTATTAACTGGGAGAAAAAATATCTGCAGGGGGATTAGCATGAAGATGTCTTTAGATGTCATGAAGTTAGATGATTTAAATAAAGTAATAAAAATTGAAAGAGAAGCATTTTCTAATCCCTGGAATAGGAAGTTCTTCAAAGAAGAATTAATCCATAATTCTTTTGCTCTTTATTTAACTGCCAAAATAGAGGATGAAATTATCGGGTATGTAGGGTGTTGGTTTAAAAACAGAGCTAATGAAGTCCATATTGTTAATTTAGCTGTCAAAAAAAATAAAAGAAGGCAGGGAATTGGTACATATTTAATAAATGAAATTGTTGATATGGCAAAGAATTTAAATGCAAAGTCAGTGACTTTAGAAGTTAGGATAACTAATAAAGCGGCAATTGATTTATATAAAGAACTTGGTTTTATAGAAGATGGCTTAACCCGTCATTATTATTTAGATAACAATGAAGATGCACTACTTATGAAAAAGGAGATAAAAAAAGATGAATGATGATATAAAAATATTAGCTTTAGAAACCTCTTGTGATGAAACTGCAGCTGCTGTCAGCAAAAATGGTCTTAATATATTATCGAGTGTAGTAGCTTCACAAGTTGATTGGCATAAAAAGTACGGTGGTGTAGTACCTGAGATAGCTTCTCGCAAACATATGGAGTTTATAAATCCTGTGGTAGAGGAAGCATTAAAAAAAGCTGATTTAACTTTAGAAAATATTGATGCCATTGCTGCTACCTATGGACCGGGATTGGTGGGCTCATTATTGGTAGGTTTATCTTATGCAAAAGCACTTGCATTTGCTTTAAACAAACCATTTATTGGAGTTAACCATATTGCTGGCCATATTTATGCTAATTTCATTTCTAAAAAGGACATTAAAACACCTGTTATCTGCTTGACAGTTTCAGGAGGACATACCGATTTACTATATTTTGAGAAGTATGGAGATTATGAAATATTAGGAAGAACAAAAGATGATGCAGCTGGTGAAGCTTTTGATAAAATTGCTCGTTATTTAGGATTAGGTTATCCTGGTGGTCCAATTATTGAAAAAAAAGCAAAAAAAGGAAGAGAAGATGCTGTTAATTTTCCTCGTCCCTTTTTAGATAAAGATAATTATGATTTTAGTTTCAGCGGTTTAAAGACAGCCGTAATTAATTATATCCATAATCAAAAGCAAAAGGGTAATGAACTTGATGCAGAAGATATAGCTGCTAGTTTTCAAAGAGCTGTTATAGACATATTGACTGCGAAAACAGTTAAAGCTGCTCTTCATAAAAATGTTAATAGTGTGATTTTGTCGGGAGGAGTAGCCGCTAATAAGAGGTTTAGAGAAGTATTAAGAGATCGATTAAAACAAGAAGAGGTCCCTTTATATTATCCTGATTTAAAACTTTGTACAGATAATGCAGCTATGATAAGTACTGTAGCATACTATCAATATAAAAAACGAGAATTTGCTGAACTTGATCTCAATGCAGATCCTAATTTGCAATTATAGGTGGTAATTTAAAAATGAAGAAAAATGAAAAAGAATATTATCTATATAAAAGTGTACAGGATGATAACATTTTGCCTTTAACTTCAAAATGTA
>CAYSHP010000013.1:0-47315 GCA_964430875.1 uncultured Halanaerobiales bacterium | reverse complement strand
CTGCTGAAGATATAGATATTGATGAAAATGGGAAGATAACTGGACTGTTTTAAATATATATGCAAAGGGGGTTAAGTTTTAAACTTAACCTCTTTATTTTTCTTTTATAGAAATTTTTAATGACCAATTTGGTTTTTACTCTTGACAAATAGGCAAAAATATATTACTATAAATAAGGATTGAAACGCTGATATATTAAGTTTTAAAGCGTTTTTAAAATATAATAATAAATATTTGGAGGGGTGCCCGAGTGGCTAAAGGGAGCAGACTGTAAATCTGCCGGCGATGCCTACAGAGGTTCAAATCCTCTCCCCTCCACCATTTTAAATTAAACAAGCGGAAATAGCTCAGCTGGTAGAGCATCTCGTTGCCAACGAGAAGGTCGCGGGTTCGAGTCCCGTTTTCCGCTCCATTTTTATATATTAAATAGTGTGAATATTTAAAAAACTTTTCTGTTTTTTATTAAATTGAGGTGTTATAATGACTATTTATTATGATAGCGGAGATTATATTTATAAAAATTGGATCATTGAAGAAACAGCCTTTAAAAAAGAAAATCAAGCAAAATTTGAAACAATATTTAGTTTAGGTAATGGATATATGGGTCTTAGAGCTAGTACAGAAGAAAAATATTCGGGAGAAAATCGCGGTTTTTATATTTCTGGTATTTTTGACAAATTTCCTGGTGAAGTAACTGAGATGCCCAATTTACCAGATTGGGTTAGAACTGATATTTATATTAATAATGATAAATTTAAATTAGATAAAGGTAAAGTATTTGAATATAGCCGAAAACTAAATCTTAAGGAAGGTTTACTTACTAGAAGTTTTATCTGGGAAAGTCCCCAGGGAGAAATGATAGAATTTTTATTTGAGCGGTTTATATCAATGAGTAATCTTCATACTGGAATTTCAAAAATTGAATTAAAACCTCTTAATTTTGCTGGGGAAATAAAAATAGTATCTGGATTTGATGGTAGGCAAAGCAATAGTGGTACTCAACATTTAAAAGAAGGAGAAAAAAGATTAATTGAAGATTATATTGTATATCAACCTGAAACCCAACAATCAGATATAAAGATGAGTTTCGGTCTTCATCATGATTTTTATATAAACGAAAATAAGATTGAACCTCAAAAAGACTTTAGAGCTGATAGAAGAAAGATAAAACGGGAATACAAATTTGCATTACAATCAAAGCAAAAAGCCAAAATAATTAAGAGGTTGAGTGCATATACTTTAAAAGATAAAGAAATTGAAAACAGAGATCAATTGCAAAAAAAGCTGATAGATAATTTAAAAAATTTAAAAGAAAAAAATTATAATGATATCAAAAACAATCATCTCAAAAAATGGCGTTCTATCTGGGATGAAAGTGATGTAAAAATATCAGGTAGTGATTTTGACCAACTTTCTATTCGCTTTGCTATTTTTCATCTTATCCAAATGACTCCTGCCCATGATGAGCGTATAAGTATTGCTGCTAAAGGTTTAAGTGGTGAAGGTTATAAAGGGCATGTATTTTGGGATACGGAAGTATTTATTCTACCTTTCTTTATTTACAATTATCCTGATATAGCAAAAAATCTTTTGAAATACAGATATAATACATTGGATGGAGCAAGACAAAAAGCAAAGGAAAATGGTTATAAAGGAGCAATGTTTGCTTGGGAAAGTGCCGAAACTGGTCAAGAAACTACTCCTAAATATGGAGCAGTTGATATCCTAACAGGAGAAGAAATTCGGATTTGGTGTGGAGAAATCGAACAACATATAACTTGTGATATTCAATATGCTATTAATCAGTATTTTCAGGCTACTAGAGATATTAATTTTATGAAAAAATATGGTTTTGAAGTATTTTTTGAAAGTAGTAGATTTTGGGCTTCTAGATTAGAATATAATGATAAAAAAAATCAATATGAAATTAATAATGTGATGGGGCCAGATGAGTATAAAGAACATATTGATAATAATGCCTTTATTAACTATATGGTAAAGTGGCAGTTTGAAAAAGCCTTTGAGTATATAGAATATTTAAAAGAAAATCATAATGATTATTTTGATAAATTAAAAGGAAAGATTAACTTAAAAGAAAAAGAAATAAAAGATTGGTCTATTAAAAAAGATAAAATTTATCTCTCTGAACCTGATAAAGATAATATAATACCTCAATTTGAAGGTTTTGAAAACTTAAAAGAAATAGATCTAGCTAAGTATAAAAAAGGTGATGTAGGAGAAATATTTGATGATTTAGGCTGGGAAGAGATCACAAAATCTAAGGTTTTAAAACAAGCAGATGTAGTAATGTTAAGTTATTTATTAGAAGAAAAATTTAATGAGGAAACTATTAGAGCAAATTTTGACTATTATGAGCCGCTTACTCTACATGACTCTTCTTTAAGTCCGGGTATTCATGCCACCGTTGCTGCTAATTTAGGAGAAAAGAAAAAGGCATATCAACTATTTAAAAGGGCAAGTAATATTGATTTAGGTGAAAATATGAATAGCAGTGATGCCGGCTTACACGCAGCTTCATTAGGTGGTTTATGGCAGTCAATAATCTTTGGTTTTGCTGGTATTAGATTTAAAAATGGAATTTTAAAAATAGACCCACACCTTTCTAAAAGATGGAATATGGTAAGCTTTTTTATTAAATTAAGAAAAAATAAATATAAAATTGAAATTAATCAAAAATATGTAAAGATTAAAGTTATTAACAGTGTAGAAACCATACCTATTGAAATTAATGATAAAAAGTATAAGATTAATGAATTTGATAAAATTGAATATTAATATATTATACGGGGACACCCTAGAGGGGTGTCCTTTCCTTAATACTTCAAATGTGGATATAATTATAAATTTGTGTTATTATATATTTTAAGAAGCTATAGTGGAGGCATACTTTATGGAAAATAAGATAAATTATTTTTATATAATATTAGCGATTATACTTTTATTATTTGTGGTCGGGATACTATCTTTAAGTTTTGGTTCTATTAACCTTTCTCCGATTCGAGTCTTAAAGATATTATTTTTTGACCAAGAAGTTAGACAATCCTTAAATGTAATCATTAAACAGATTAGATTACCAAGAGTTTTATTAAGTTTTTTAGTGGGGGCTGGTCTTTCGATTGCAGGGGTTGTTTTTCAAGGTGTTATTCGCAATCCTATGGTTGACCCCTATATTGTTGGGATCTCAGCTGGTGCTGGAACTGGGGTAACTATCGCTATTGTATTAAATTTACAGATTAGTTTTCTTTTTTTTAGTACGATACCTTTAATGGCTTTTTTTGGTTCTCTTATTACTGTATATATTGTTTATAATCTAGCAAAAACAAAAGATAAAGTCCCTGTGGTAACCTTTCTTTTAGCAGGAGTTGCAGTAGGGTTTGTCTTAAATGCTATTATGTCATTTTTTATGGTCATTGGTACCAGAGATTTAAGTAAAATAGTTTATTGGCTATTAGGTAGTTTGTCTACTGCTAGTTGGCATGATATTAAATTAATGTTACCTTATTTTATTGTAGGTAACTTTATAATCATCTTCTTTTTAAAAGATTTAAATTTAATACTATTAGGAGAAAGAGATGCTCAGCATTTAGGAGTAGACGTGGAAAAAAGCAAAAGATTTCTCATAATTGGAGCTTCACTAGTAACTGCTTCTGTGGTATCAGTAAGTGGTAGTATTGGTTTTATTGGTTTGATTGTACCACATATTGCCCGAATGTTAGTAGGTCCTGATCATAAAAAATTATTTCCAACTGCTGCTATATTAGGTGGAATATTTTTAATAATAAGTGATGATCTAGCTCGCATATTGCTAGCTCCAATGGAAATTCCAGTTGGTATTATAACTGCTTTAACTGGTGGACCTTACTTTATATACTTACTAAGAAAGACAAAAAAAGAAATATGGTGATAAATATTGCTTAAATTAGAAAATATTGATTTTTCTTACGCAAAACAAAAAATTCTGCATGAAATTAATTTTCATTTAAAAAACCATGAATTTATTGGTATTATTGGTCCTAATGGTTCTGGTAAATCTACTTTATTAAAGAATGTTAGTAAGTTACTAGACCCTGATAAGGGTTCTATATATCTAGATAGAAATTTATTAAATGATTATTCTTATAAAGAGTTAGCCAAGAAAATGGCAGTGGTACCCCAGGATACTAAAGTAAACTTTAATTTTACTGTATATGACCTGGTTATGATGGGGAGAAATCCATATCAAGACAGATGGGGTAGAATTAGTCAAAAAGATAAAGAAAAAGTAAAAGAAGCTATGGAATTAACCGATACAGCAAAATTTAAAGAGAAGTCCATTAAAAATTTAAGTGGGGGAGAAAGACAGAGAGTTATTATAGCGAGAGCGATAGTACAAGAACCGGAACTTTTACTTTTAGATGAACCCACTGCAAGCTTAGATATAAATTATCAAAGAAATATCTTCGATTTAATTTCAGATTTAAATGAAGAATTAGAGATGGCTGTTTTAGCTGTTTCCCATGATCTTAACTTAATTAGTCAATACTGTGAGCGATTAATATTATTAAATAAGGGTAAAATACATAGCATAGGTGAAGTAGAAGAAGTAATTACTAAAGAAAATATTAGTGATGTATATAATACTCAAGTAGATATCAAATATAACCCCATTACTGAAAGGCCTTATGTGATTATCATTCCCCGGCAAAAAAATAATCAAAAGATTAAGGAACATGATTTTAAAGTACATTTAATTTGTGGTGGGGGGACCGGTAAAGATATCATGAATATATTAAATGATTTAAATATTGGGGTGAGTACAGGTGTTTTAAATCGAGGTGATTCTGATTGGGAAGAGGCTAAAAGATTAAATTATGAAGTAGTTGAAATACCACCTTTTGCTCCAATTGATGAATATGCAATGCAAGAAAACAAAGAAAAAATGAAGGATGCAGATTTGATTATAATTTCGGATACTCCCTTTGGTTGGGGTAATTTAGATAATATAAAAGTTTTAGCTAATTTTGAAGATAAAGATATTCTCTTTATGATGAATAATGATATTGAAAAACGTGATTTTACAGAAGGTAAATTTACTGAATTATATAAAAAAATCAAAGAAAATAATAATGTTAATGAAATTCATAGCCATAAAAAACTATGCAATTTCATTAATACAAAATATGAGGGGATATTTTATGGTTAAAAGTTCTTCCTTTAAAAACGAATATTTTATTGTACTTAAACCTAGTGGAGATGTGTTAGATTTAGCAGAATTTTTACAGGAGAAATTACATGATCAATTTGATTTATATCCAGACGATATTTACCCTGAAATTCATATTACACTAGATAGAATATATAAAGATCGATTAAAAGATGCTGTAAAAATTATTAATTCTCTTGTTTTGAAGTATTCTAAGATAGATATTCTTGTAAAAAATTTCGACTGTTATTCTTTTAAGGACAACAATTTTTTAGTCCTGAATGTAGAAGAAAACAAGCAGTTAGTTCAGTTCAGTAAAGAATTACATGAAAAATTGTCAACTGAAAATGTATCAACAATAGAAAACTATAAAAATTGGAAATTCCATATTTCATTGGCAAGTACTGTTTTTACAGAACAGAGGCAAAGTTTTGATGAAGCTTTTCAAAATCTATGTTTCAGATTTGAAGGTATCCAGACTCCGCGCAAATGCAAGGCAGAAGAGATAGAAATTTGGCGGCCAACTTTAGATGAAGATATAAAATGTTTAAAAAAATTTCAACTATAAAGGAGGCAAAGCACATTGGCAGAGATAAAAGGATTTATTTTTGATTTGGATGGTGTTATTACCGATACTGCTGAATACCATTATTTGGGATGGCAAAAGTTGGCAGATGAAGAAGGTCTAGCTTTTGATCGTGAATTTAATGAAAAGTTTAGAGGTGTTTCCCGGATGGAATGTCTTGATTTGTTATTAGAAGCCAATGATAAAAAAGCAACACCCGAAGAAAGAAAAGAATTAGCAGAACGAAAAAATAACTACTATAGAGAGTATTTAAAAAGTATTACAGAAGATAATTTATTAGATGGTATTGAAGATATTTTAAAAAGAGTTAAAGAAAAAGGATATAAAATGGCGATTGCTTCTGCCAGTAAAAATACAAAAATAGTGGTTAACAAATTAGACATCAAAGATATGTTTGATACAATTTCTGATGGGTATAGTGTTAAGAATTCAAAACCAGCTCCTGATCTCTTTTTGCATACAGCTGAAAAACTGAATTTAAAACCAGAAGAATGTTTGGTATTTGAGGATGCAGAGGCTGGTATAGACGCTGCTCTTGCAGCTAATATGACTGCAGTTGGAATTGGTCCTGAAACAAGAGTGGGACATGCTCATTATCGTTTTGATACTGTTAAAGAAATTGATTTAGATAAAATCTTAAATTCTAAATAATAATAGGTGGAATGAATATGGATGAGCATGGAAAATTATTTAATAATATAGCTCCTTATTATCAACTCTTTTTTAAATACCAGGTTTGGTATTATGGCCGGATAGTAGATAAAAATATTAATGTTATAGAAAACAAAGATATTGATACAGTATTAGATATAGGTTGTGGTACAGGGGCTTTTGGTTATGTATTTAAAGAAAGAGGCTTTTCAGTTACTGGAATAGATGTAGCCCCTGAAATGGTAAAAAGAGGAATTAATAATGATCTTTATTGTGAAAAAGGGGATATAAGAGAAGGTTTGGATCTTGCTGATAATTCTTATGATATGGTTATTTCAGCCATGGTAGCGCATGGCTTAGATCAAAATATCCGTCATAAATTTTTCGAAGAAACTAAAAGAATAGCTAAAAAAATAGTTCTAATTCAAGATTATAAATTTCAGCATAAGTTTTTTGTAGATATAATTGAAAAGTTAGAAGGTGGCGGATACTTTAATTATCTTGACCAAGGTATCAGCCAGTTTAACTCCGTTTTTGATAATCTTTCCATAAAAGAAGTTTCCCGCAATCTTAATTGGTATATTTCTGAATAATTTTTTGAAAATTAAAAAGGATTTTTCACATTAATGTTGAATTACTTATATAGAGTTGCGCAAGCCCTTGCGTAAAAAGGAGGTTTTAATTTTGCCGTTGACCCTAAAGGATATAGCAGAAATGGTTGGAGTTGCCGAGTCAACGGTTTCAAGAGCTATTAATGGTAAGCCGGGAGTTGGAGAAAAAACAAGGCAAGAAATACTAAAAATTGCAAAAGAATATAATTTTAAACCAAATAAATTAGCTCAAGGACTAGCAAAACAAGAAACCCATATTCTAGCTTTATTACTACCTGGGCTTTCAAAAGGAAATTATTCTAAGATTATTGAAAATATTGAGTCATTGGCAGAAGAAGCTGGATATCAAATAATTTTATGTAATACTCATAATGACTTAGATAAAGAGAAGTCTTATTTAAATCTATTAGAAGAAAAAAGAGTTGATGGAGCAATCATATTAGGAGGCGAAATAGCTGATCAGCATATAGTTAATACTAAATTAAGAGGTAATGATAATATAGTATTAGTTAATAGACTATGTGAAGAGATTTTAATTCCTACAATATTAATTGATTCAAGTTATGGGGCATATCTTGCTACCAACCATTTGCTGAAGTTGGGTTATAATAATATAGCCTTAATTACAGGTGAAAGTAATGATTATATTGAGAGTGAAAAAGTAAAAGGATATAGAAATGCTTTGAGCGAAAAAAATATTAAATTTAATCCAGATTTAATTATTGAAACTGATGGCAGTAGAGAAGCTGGCTACCAGGCCTTTTTAAACCTAGTAGATTTAAAAACCCCACCGGACAGTTTTTTTGTAACAGGAGATTTATTATCAGTTGGACTAGTAGAATCTATTAAAATGGGGGGCTACTTTATTCCCCAAGATTATCCAGTTATATCTTATGGTGACACAATTATAAATTCTATTGTTGAACCTGAACTTACTAGAGTTGTTGAACCTCTAGGTCAAGCAGGTAAAATGGCTGCAGAGGTATTAATTAATTTAATAAATAATGATGAAGCTGAAGAAGAAATTAAAGTTTTAAAACCTGAACTAAAAAAGTGTGAGTCCACAAAAATTAATCAAGGGAGGAATTAATTAATGGCTAGTGTTACTTTTGAAAATGTTACAAAAAGATTTGGTGATGTAGTCGCCGCGAAGGATCAGGACTTAGAAATTAGGGATAAGGAATTTTTGGTTTTAGTTGGACCTTCTGGTTGCGGTAAGTCAACTGACTTAAGAATGATAGCCGGATTAGAAGAAATTACAGAAGGTAAGATTAAAATAGGAGATACAGTAGTAAATGATATTCCACCTAAAGACAGAGACATTGCCATGGTATTTCAAAATTATGCTCTTTATCCTCATATGAATGTATATGATAATATGGCTTTTGGTCTAAAATTAAGAAAGTTCCCTAAAGATGAGATAGAGAGAAGAGTCCAAGAAGCAGCTGAAATTTTAAGTATTGAACCTCTCTTAGATCGTAAACCCAAGCAGTTATCCGGTGGTCAGAGACAGCGTGTTGCACTTGGTAGAGCTATTGTAAGAGAGCCTAAGGTATTCTTAATGGATGAGCCTCTTTCAAATCTTGATGCGAAATTACGTGTACAAATGAGGACAGAATTAAGTAAATTACATGATAGATTAAAAACTACTGTTATTTATGTAACTCACGATCAAACTGAAGCGATGACAATGGGTGACAGAATTGTTGTACTTAAAGATGGATATATCCAACAGGTAGATTCACCCCTCGAATTATATAATCATCCAAACAATATGTTTGTTGCTGGTTTCATAGGAAGTCCTGCAATGAATTTCATGGATGCTAAGATTGAAAAAGATGGCGAGGATTACTTTGCAGAAGGCTTTGGCGCTTTTAGAATTAAGGTACCCGAGCAATTTACAGATGAAATAAAAGATTATGTTGGTAAAAGAGTTGTCTTTGGTATTAGACCTGAGGACCTCACAGATGCAAGAATTACTCATGATTTAGATATTACATCTGAAAATTCATTTGAAGCAGAAGTAGAAGTTGTAGAACCTATGGGTTCAGAAATTTATCTTTATCTATCTGTAGATGAACACGAAATGATTGCAAGAGTAGATGCAGAAAGTGATGCTGAAGTCGGCGATAAAATTAAATTAGGTGTATATACAAGGAAAATGCATATATTTGATAATGAAACCGAAGAATCAATATTTTAGGAAAAAGATATTTTAAAAATAATAAACAGCCGGGTAATACCGGCTGTTTTATTAATTATTAAGGAGGAAATAAATTGAATATAATGGAAACTGCTGCTGAATTAATGGCTGTATCAGCTCGAACTGCTCCCAAAGCTGCAGGGAGTGATTATGTAGAAATTAAGGTAATTGGTAAAGATAAAATTGGAAAACTAGCTGATGAAATGATAAACTATGGTAATGAAAGTGGTAAAGGTAATTTCGATCGTGATGGCGAAAATGTGAGAAAAAGTGACCAAGTTGTTTTACTTTCTTTAAACGAAGCCGATGTGTTGGGTTTAAATTGTGGGGCATGTGGTTTTGATAAATGTGAAGATTTACAAATAAAAGTAGGCCCAGAATTTGATGGACCAATATGTGCATGGCGTTTAATGGACCTTGGCATAGCATTAGGTTCTGCAGTAAAAACTGCTAGTATTTTAAATGTAGACAATAGAATTATGTATAGAATAGGTGTTGCCGCTAAAAAGATGGGCTTAATAGAAGGTGAAGTAGTTGTAGGTATACCTATTTCTGCTTCTGGTAAAAGCATTTATTTTGATAGATAATTGAACATATTTAATTAAGGGGCAGATAAAATGAATTTTGAGACTTTCTTTAAAAAGGCTATGTTTTATCTACTAATTATTGTAATAGTAATCTTTTCATTTAAACTTATGATGAATATTCGGAAGGTAAACCAGATGGAAGATAGATTAAATAGCCTACAACAGCAGGTACAAAGTCAAATAGATGAAAATAAAGAGCTCAAAGAAGAGATAGAAAGGGTAAAAAGCCCCGCTTATGTCGAAAAAATTGCCCGGGAAGAGTTAGGTTTAGTAAAACCGGGTGAAATTCTTTTAATACCTGTAGAAGAAGAAAAAGATAGAAATAATCAAGAAGAACAAAATGAGCAAAACACAGAGGAGTAGGATGATAATTAATGAATGAAATTGTAAAAATAATATCTAACAAATTAGATCTTAAACAAAAATCTGTGAAAGCAGTCATAGAATTAATAGAAGATGGTAATACAATTCCCTTTATTGCAAGATATAGAAAAGAACAAACTGGTGGATTAGATGAAACTGAGATCAGAAATATAGATGAGGAATATGAATATTTAACTAACCTCTTTGAACGTAAAAAAGAAATTAAAAATACCCTTGCTAAAAAAGAAAAACTAACTGATGAAATTGAGGATAAGTTACAAAATGCAACAACTTTACAGGAAGTTGAAGATATTTACAGACCATTTAAGGAAAAACGAGAAACAAGGGCCACAAAAGCTATTGATAAGGGTTTAAAACCCTTAGCTGAGTATATTTCAGAGGGGTATAAAGAAGCCGAATTAGATAAAAAAGCAGAAGAATTTATAGATGAAGAAAAAGAAATAACTACAATAGAAGATGCTCTGCAAGGTGCAGCTGATATAATTGCAGATATGATTTCTAATAACAATGTGGTCAGAAAAAATCTAAGGTCTGAGATGAAAGAAAGAAGTTTTATAGTTTCTCAAAAAGATAAAGGTGTTGAAGATGAAAATAATAAATATGAACTTTATTATGATTATAAAGAAAAAATAAATAAGATTCCAGATCATCGGGTACTAGCAATAGACAGAGCAGAAAATGATGAAGTATTGAAGGTAAAAATTGAGCATGATGAAGAAAAAATGCTTAATATAATTAAAGACACTATCTTATCAGAAGAAATGGCTCAAGAATCTAAAATCTTAGATGAAACTATTAAGGATTCATTTAAAAGATTAATTGAACCTTCTTTAAATAGAGAACTCAGGAATTTATTAACTGAAAGAGCTCAAGAAGGTGCAATTGAAATATTTAAAGATAATTTACGATCCCTGCTGTTAACTCCACCTTATAAAGGTCATAAAATATTAGGGATTGACCCCGGTTTTAGAACCGGCTGTAAGGTTGCTGCCATTGATGAAATGGGCAATTTTTTAGAATACAAAACAATTTTTCCTCATCCACCGCAAAAACAAAAGGATAAGGCTGCTGAGAAAATAAAAAATTTATTAACTAAATATAATATTGACACAATTGCAATTGGTAATGGTACTGCTTCTCGTGAGACAGAGATGTTTGTTTCAGATTTGGGAGGAGAACAAAATTTTAAATATATAATAGTCAATGAAGCGGGTGCTTCTGTTTATTCCGCTTCCAAAGAAGCTATTAAGGAATTCCCTGATTTAGATGTGAGTGTAAGAGGAGCAATCTCTATTGCAAGAAGACTACAGGATCCTCTATCTGAGCTTGTTAAAATAGACCCACGTTCTATAGGTGTAGGTCAGTATCAACATGATGTAAATCAGACTGAATTAAAGGAGTCCTTAGACCAAGTAGTGGAATCAGTCGTTAACCAGGTAGGTGTAAATTTAAACACTGCTTCAGCTTCATTATTACAGTATGTTTCTGGTATTAATAGTTCAGTTGCGGATAAAATAGTTAATTATCGTCAGGAAAATGGGGAGTTCAAAAAGAGAAAAGAAATCAAAGATGTGTATGGAGTCGGCGCTAAAACCTATGAGCAAGCCTCTGGTTTTTTACAGTTTTTCAGTCAAGCAGATCCTTTTGCTTATACATTCATACACCCTGAAAGTTATCAGGAAGCAGACTTGATTTTAAAAGAATTAGGTTATCAATCCCAGGATATTTTAAATGAAGATAAATTAAGTCAATTAAGATTAGACATAAATGAGTTAGACAAAAAGTCAGTTCTAAATAATAGTGATATTGGGAAATATACTCTTGAAGATATAATTAAGAATCTAAAGAAACCCGGCTTAGACCCTAGAGATGAGTTGCCTGAGCCTATCTTTAAAAATGAAGTTTTGAAGTTTGAAGACTTAGAAGTAGGTATGATTCTTAAAGGTACAGTTAGAAATGTTGTCGACTTTGGTGCTTTTGTAGATATTGGTGTTAAGCAAGATGGTCTTATCCATATTTCAGAATTAAGTTATAAATATGTAGAGCATCCATTAAATGTTATTTCGGTTGGTGACACTGTTCGGGTCAAGATAATTGATATTGACGCAAAGAGAAAACGTATATCTTTGTCTAGAAAGCTTTAAATTTGTCTTAATATCATTTGACATGGCAAATTATCTATAATATAATTAGTTTACATTAAATATCAAGGAGGAATTTTTTTAAATATGTCCGTTGAAGTTGGAAGTACAGTTAAAGGTGAAGTAACAGGTATTACAAATTTTGGTGCATTTATTGAATTACCAAATGGAGAAACTGGTTTAGTTCATATCTCTGAAATAGCTAATACCTATGTAAAGGATATTGGAAATTTTCTAGAAGAAGGCGAAGAAGTGAAAGTTAAGGTTATTAATATTGATAATGATGGGAAGATAGGTCTTTCTATCAAACAATTAAATGACCCTTCTGATAGAATTGACCATGCACCTAACAAGTCTTTTGAAGAAAAAATGGATGAGTTTTTACAACAAAGTAGCGAAAGGCAAAGTGACTTAAAAAAGAGAGTCGAAAAGCGAAGTGATAGTGGTAGAAATTAATAAATTTTAATATATATTTGTATTTGAGCATCCCCAAGTGGGGGTGTTTTTTATTTTATAATATATAAAAATATTTTGATACCCCGTTTTTATGGGGTATTTTTGTATATGTATTTTGCGATTCAATGAAATTATGGTATAATCCAAAGTGAAAATATATAAAATTAGGTTGGTATTTATGAATATAAAAGATAGTAAACACTATAATATAATAAAAAAACAGATTGAGAGAGAACCAGAAGGGATGGTTGAAGTATCTGTTAAATGTCCTTTTGGTTATCCTGCTGTTATTAAGGTATACCCTTTTTTTAAAAAAAGAGTATTTCCAACTACATATTGGTTGACCTGCCCTTATTTAAATAAGGAGATTTCTATTATAGAAGAACAGGGATGGATAGAAAAAATACAAAAGCAAATAAATAATAATAAAGTTTTAAAAGATAAATTAGAAAAGTTACATAAAAAGTATGCTAAAAAAAGAATGGAAATGCTTAAAAAAGTTGAAATAAATGAAATCAAAGAAATTTCACTGGATATATTATATACTTTAAAAGAATCGGGTATAGGTGGAATTAAAGAAAAAAAGGGAATTAAATGTCTCCATACTCATACAGCAGATTACTTGGTAAACAATGAAAATCCTGTAGGTAAAATTATTTTTGAGAAAATAGGTTGGCCAGAAAAGTGCAGCATATGTAAGGAGTTAAAAAAAGATGATTAAAGCAGTTATGGAAATGGGTACAAATTCTACCCGCTTATTAATTGCAGACCTCAAAAAAAGAGAACTTAAGGTCCTTAAAAAAGATTTAATTACCACTCGTTTAGGAGAAGGAGTAGATAAGAATAAACGTTTGAACGGAAAAGCAGTTGAGAGGGGTTTAAAAGCATTAAGAGCTTTTAAAAAAGAGATAGATAAATATGATGTTTCCTCTTACAAATTAGTCGGCACAAGTGCCCTTAGAGATGTAAATAATGGTGAGAAGTTCCAAAAATTAATAAAAGAAGAAATTGGGTATGATTTGGAAATAATTTCTGGCCAAAAGGAAGCCGAATTTATCTTTAAAGGTGTTACATTTGGTTATGACTTTTCAGATTATATTATTATTGATATCGGTGGGGGAAGTACTGAATTTATCTGTAAAAATATAGAGGAAGAACAGGTTGAAATGAAAAGTTTAGATATCGGAGCAGTGAGGCTGACTGAACGATTTATAGCTGACCCCGCATTAGAACTTAGTAAGAATGTTATTAAAAAAATGAGTAAGTTTGTAGAGCAAGAATTAGAAAAAGAAATAGAAATTTTAACTGGTGAAGATAATTTAATAGGAGTAGGAGGAACGATTACAACTCTTGCTGCTATTTTATTAAAATTAGAAAATTATGATCCGCAAGCTATTCATGATTATGTGTTAGATTTTTCTCAAGTTAATAAAGTATTAGATAAATTAAGGAAGCTTGATTTAGCCAAAAGAAAAAAAGTTAAAGGGCTAAATCCAGATCGTGCTGATATAATTATTGCTGGAATTGTAATTTTAATTGAGATTATGAAGAATTTAAGATCTTTAAAATTAAGAGTAAGTGATTATGATATGTTACACGGGTTATTGATAGAAGCTTAATTAAGGAGGCAGTTATGCTAAATAAAATAGATGAGTTATGGGAAGATCTTTATGGAGATGAAAAGAAATATCTAAATAAGCTCAAAGAATTATTAACAAAAAGGGAGAAGGAGGTTGACTACCGACCAGATAATAAAAACTGGCACCAAGAAGGTATTGTCTATTCTTTATATGTCGATCTCTTTGCAGAGGATTTTACAGGTTTAATAGATAAATTAGATTATCTAGATCAATTAGGGGTAAATACCCTTTGGCTTCTTCCCATCTTAGAATCTCCTATGGTTGATCAGGGATTTGATATTTCTAATTATTATAAAATTAGAGATGAACTGGGCAATAATCAACAGTTTTTTGAATTCTTAAAACAAGCTCATGCTAGAAATATTAAAATTGTTTTTGATATAGCTGTTAACCATTCTTCTGATCAACATGAATGGTTTCAAGATGCACGCAAAGCTAAAGATGCTCGTTATCGGGACTTTTATATTTGGAATGAAGATAAAGAAAAATATACTGATACCCGCTTACTTTTAAAAGGTATTTCTAACAGTAATTGGACTTATAATAAAGAAACTGATGATTATTATTTTCATAGATTTTATGATATTCAACCGGATTTAAACTATAAAAACCCAGAATTGCTTTATGAGATGTTAAAAGCGTTTACATATTGGCGGGCTAAGGGAGTTGATGGCTTTAGAATGGACGCTGCTCCCTTTTTATGGAAAAAAGAAGGTACTGACTGTGAAAATTTACCAGAAACTCATAAGATATTAAAAATATTTAGGGAAAGTTTTGATTATATAGCAAAAGGGACTGTAATGATTGCAGAAGCTAACCAGATGCCTGAAGATGTAATAGAATATCTAGGTAAAGGTGATGAATGTCATGTGGTTTATAATTTCCCTATTATGCCTAGAATATTTTTATCAATTGCTGAACAAGACACATCTTATTTAGAAAAGCAACTGGATATCATTGGTAATTTAAATGAACCAGCAGGAACAGCTTGGTTTACTTTTTTAAGGTGTCATGATGAACTCACTTTAGAATTTGTTACTGAAAAAGAAAGAGAGTTAATGAATAAACATTATTTAAAAGAAGAGAAATGGACTTTTAGAGATGGGGAAGGAATTTCAGGCCGTCTTTATAACTTATTAGACCAAGATGTAAGTAAAGTACTTTTAGCTTATTCAATATTATTTTCCATAAAAGGTACTCCTATTATCTATTTTGGTGATGAAATAGCTATGGAAAATGATTTAAAATTTTATAATAAAATGAATGATAAATTTGGTTATACTGACAGCCGTTATTTAAATAGAGGGCCTTTTGACGAACAAAAAAAGGAAACTGCCTTAAAAGAACCTAGCAGTGACCCTGGTTTAATTTATAGAGGCCTTAAAGAAATGATTAATTTAAAAAATGATAATCTTAAAATCTTTAAATCAGATGTTGAATATGAAGTAAAGGATAATTTACTAATTTCAAAAAGAAAGACAAAAGATAAAATATTAACTATTGTAAATAATCTTAAAGATGAGAGTTCAAGTTATGAAGATTATGATTTGAAACCTTATGAATATATCTGGATCTTAGAAGAAAATATTTAAAAAGGATGTTATAAATGGATTATACACATGACCTACTAGAAATTCAAAACTGGATGATGCTCCATCATAAGAGCTATAAAGTTATCTTTATAATCGGATTATTACTATTATTTATTTTCTTAATTCATACTTTTACGGAAAAGTATCGTTTGCCCAGTGTAGCTGGGTATGTAATAATAGGTACTCTTTTTAGCTCTAGTTTGGTAGAACAAGTACCTTTTTTTAGCCTGGAGTTTATTGAATGGTATACATACTTAATTAACTCATTTAACTTTGTAACTATATTAGCTGTTTCTTTTATTTCATTTACAATTGGCACTTCCCTTTCATTAAAGGTTCTTAAAAAACTTGAATCAGAGTTTACTCTAATTATTTTATTAGAATCAATTGGAGCTTTTGTATTAGTAACAATGAGTATGTTATATTTGGGGAAGCCGCTATATTTAGCAATATTATTAGGTGCCTTTGCAACTGCAACTGCTCCAGCTGCAACGGTATTGATATTAAGAGAATATGGAGTTCAGGGAGAATTTTCTGCAACTTTAATGATTGTATTAGCCTTAGATGAGGCTTTAGCTTTAGTAATCTTTAGTTTTGTAGAACCAATTTCTTTAATAACTGTTGACCCTAACCAAACATTAAATGCTATTAATGGATTTATTATACCTGCTTTTAAAATAATATCAGCGACTGGATTAGGCCTTTTTATTGGTTATTTAACTCAGCGTTATATAAGTTTTGATCATTCTAAAAAGCAGAAGGTGTTTTTAGTCTTATTAACAGTGGTGGGAGGATCAGCTTTATCAATTGCTTTACACCTATCACCTTTAATTTACAATCTATTTGTAGGTTTTGCTTTTTGTAACTTTGCTCAAAAACATATTGGGGTAGCAGATCTAATTGATACCCTTACTATGCCTTTATATGCTATATTTTTTATCCTAGCCGGTACTAAAATACAGATTACTAATATATTTACGAGTTCTTTTATGATAGTAGCGATTATTTATACCATTGCAAGACTGATTGGTAAGATAGGGGGCGCTTCTTTAGGAGCAAGATTAGCAAAAGCACCTCAAAATGTGCAAAAATACATTGGATTTGGTCTAATGCCGCAAATTGGTGTTGCTTTAGATTTAGCTTATGTGGTACAGAGAGATTTTGCTCATATTCAAAACACCGAAGTAGATGTAGCTGTAATTATCTTTAATATTATCCTGTTTACGAGTCTTTTTACCGAAATATCAGGCTCGGCGGCTACAGAATTTGCTTTATTTAAGTCTGGAGAAATAAAAGAGCCAGAGGAAGAAGAAATCAAATATTCTAACCCCTTGACATGACCATTTATTTATATTATAATCTTTAATGTTGCAACAATTGTTGCAGCCCGCCGGGGTGGCGGAATTGGCAGACGCATCGGACTTAAAATCCGGTGGGAATTATTTTCCCGTATCGGTTCGAGCCCGATCCCCGGCACCACTATTAAAACTATTTATATACAGGAGGAATATTTTACATGATTTACACAGGTGAAGTTAAATGGTTTGATTCTAAGAAAGGTTTTGGCTTTATTGAGAGAGAAGATTCTGATGAGGACGTTTTTGTACACTTTTCTGCTATTCAGGAAGAAGGATATAAGTCTTTAGAGGAAGGCGAAGAAGTGGAATTTGAAATCGTTGAAGCTGATCGCGGACCTCAAGCAGAAAATGTTGTAAAACTTTAAATATATAAGTTCTTCGAAAGGATCTCCCCGGCTTTTACAGTCGGGGTTTTTTGTTTATATACCTAATTTTAAGAGGAATTTAGCCTTTTATGAATAATTATATAATTAAGATATTATATATTCTATTTAAGGGTGAATTCAATGAAATATCAACCAAAATTACAGTTTGAAGACAAATATAATATTAGAGATAAAACAATATCAGAAATAAGAGATCTAATTAATGAGGTTGAGATTGATAGAAATCTTATTGATTCTCTTTATGCAGATAAAAGAAAGACCACATCTGATTTAGCTGTTCAATGTGAAAAAATGTATAAAGAGAATAAAATAGCGCAAAAAAAATTAGCAGAATATAAAAATATTGAGAATCAGATATATAATAAGGGTTATGAAAGCATTTATGGCTTTTATGTAACCGGGCTTCCAGCTGCAGCGGGTCCCTTAACTTTTACTTCGATTAAATTAAATAGATTTACTGAAATAAAAGGGATTGAGTATTCTAATCAGTTATCTACCCAGCAGAGACAAAAACTATTTAACATAATAAAAGATAAGGCAGAAGTTATTGAAGTAAAACATATTAAAGCTTCTGTGATTGATGATATTGGTTTGAAAAAAGCAATTATACAGGGCTATCAAAGATTAAAATCGAATATAGATAGGGAAGCTGAAGTAGATAAAGAAAAGATATACTATATATATTATAGATATGGTCTAAATGATAAAAATAGTAAGGTGGTCGAAAGCACTAAAAAGAAAATATATTCATTAGCTTGTGCTTCTATTGTTGCAAAAATATATAGGGAAAATAAAATGCAAAAACTAGGCAAGAAATATCCTGAATATAATTTTTCAAAAAACCATGGATATATCACAAATAAGCACCGACAGGTAGTCAAAGAGCAAGGATTTAGTCCTATTCATAGAAAATCCTTTGATTTTGAAAAGAAATTAGAATTTGAATTTTAAAAAGGTGGGATAGATATGTTTAAAAATTCTTTTGAAATAGGTAAAATATCAGATATACCTATTAAGTTACATATTAGTTTTATTATTGCCTTACCTTTTATAGCCTGGTTAGTTTCTACCAATATAGAGACGATGGCAAATCTCATGAATATTTCATATCAAAATATGGTTATTCCAGACTATGTTTTAGGATTAATTATCACGATATTTTTATTTGGGAGTGTAGCTTTACACGAATTAGGACATTCTTTTGTGGCCCGATCACGAGGACAGAAAATTAATAGTATCACCTTAATGTTGTTAGGTGGAATGGCTGAAATAAAAGAAATGTCTGAAAAACCTAATGATGAACTAAGAGTATCTATTATTGGTCCAATGGTAAGTCTGGCAATCGGGCTTACTATGATTTTAATAGCTACGTTAACAGCAAATATATTTATGCCAGACCTGGTATTTCTTATTTTATATCTAGGTGAATTAAATGTGTTTCTAGCTATTTTTAATTTAATTCCTGCGTTTCCCAATGATGGTGGGAGAGTTTTAAGAGCTTTATTAGCCCGTAAAAATGATTTTTTAACTGCTACTAAAATAGCTGTCACTGTAAGTAAAGTAATTGTATTTTTATTTGGTATAATTGGCTTTCTCTATGGAAATTTCATATTAATATTAATTGCTTTTTTCATCTATATGAGAGCCAATCAGGAGTTCCAGTATAGTATGATAAAAGAGACCCTGGCTGATTTGAAGGTTAAAGACCTAATGAGTAAAGATGTTAAGTATATCTCAGGAGACTTAACTGTTAAAGAGCTTTTAAATAAGATGCTGCAAAAAAGTCACAGTGGTTATCCTATTTTAGAAGATGGAAAATTAATTGGCTGTGTTACTATGGAAGATATTAGAAATATTAAGTCTGAAAAACATGCCCAAGTAACAGTGAGAGATATCATGTCAGAAGACATAAAAAAGATTTCACCTGATGCTGATGTAAATAAAGCCCTTCAGATTCTTTTAGAAGAAGATATTGGCCGACTGATGGTTATGGAGGAGGATGAACTAGTCGGTATAATTACAAGAACAGATATCTTTAATGCATTTAAGATTAAGCAAGTTGAGAAAAATTTATAGGAGAAAAAATATGGAAAAAGAATATAACTATTATTATAAGTTAAGGAATAAAATAAAAAATGGAGTTAATAAGATAACTAAGAACGAAGAGTTACCAGAATATTTGCTTTTAGCTCCTGACCTGTTTTATTTATTAATAAAATTAATGCAGGATAAAGAGGTACCTAAGAGCAAAAAAATTAAATTGGGGGCAGTAATTGCATATTTCATTACCCCCTTTGACTTTCTCCCGGAAGCATTAATGGGGCTTATAGGTTATATTGATGATGTGGCTTTAACTGCATATATTTTAAATGATTTTTTTAATGAGATGAACCCAGAAATTATCAAAAAGAACTGGCCGGGTGAAAAAAAGTTATTAAACGTTATTCAAAATATACTAGAAGATACTGATAAGTTTATAAATAAGAATATAGTTAATCGCTTAAAAAAATTAATTGATAATGATAATGTGTAATTAGATTTTTGCTTATCAGTAATTATTATTAATTAACAGGAATATTTTGTAATATATTGAATAGTTTAATATAAAGAACATTTTTTAAAAAAGATATATATTTGTTTTTAAATAAGGAGTCCTAATAAATGAAAGAAAAAGAACTTACAAGACTATTTAATAAAAAAAGAAGAGAAAAAGCATATAATTACCATAATAAAAAAAATAAATTTATTGTTTTAAATATTCTTTTAAGATTAGCTGCAGTGGTATTGTTTTTTTACTATAATATTGAACTTAAATTATATAATTTTTTATCTCAAGATCTAATTTTTACTATCAAATTATTTATCTATGTTTCTATAGTAATATTTCTTTATCTGGTATTGGATACTATAACAGAATACTTTACTATTTATGATTTAAGAAAAGAATATAATTTATCTGCCCAGAGTAGCGAGGAATGGGTAAAAGACAGGGCCAAGTCATTTGTATTATCTCTTGTTTTAACTTATCTATTTTCCCTGTTATTTTTATTTTTAACGAATAATTACCCTGATAACTGGTGGATTATTATTTCAATAACTTTATCAGTATTTATAGTGTTATTAAATTATTTATTACCAATTTTAATCTTACCTTTATTTTATACTTTAAAATCTTATCCGGAAGGTGAATTAAAAGACAGATTGATGTCTACCTTTGATAAACTTGACATTGAAATTGAGGATATCTATGAAATAAATCTTAGTTCTAAAATTACTTCTGCTAATGCAGCTGTAATTGGCATGGGTAAAACCCGTAAAATTTTATTGAGTGATAATTTGGCTGAAAGATTTAGTGCAGATGAAATAGAAGCGGTCTTATCACATGAAATTGGACATCATGTAAATAAGGATATTTATAAAAACCTTTTATTACAACCAATAATAATTTTTATAACGGCTTATTTAATAAATATTAGTTGGTCTATATTGTTAAATTGGTTTGGATATATAGGTTTAAATTCAATCGTAAGTATCCCATTACTATTATTATACTGGGGAATTTTATATTCCATATTTAACCCCATACAACTTTATCTCAGTAGAACGTATGAAAAAAGAGCAGATCAGTTTGCTTTTGAAGTAATTAAAGATCCGATGACCTTAGGAAGGGCTTTTGCAAAGTTGGCAGATGATAGTCTGGCCCGTTTAGATTACAGATGGTGGGAGAAATTTTATAAAGCATCGCATCCTTCTATTAAATCGAGAATAATTAATGCTAAAGAGTATAGAAAAAATAAAAGTTAAATTTCTTTTCTAAAATAAGGTATTAAATATTTAATAATAATATTTTGAAAATTAAAAAATATAGGAGTGTTATAGCATGGAACATAAAACTTTAATCTTTGAAGATGGAATATTAAAACTGCTTGACCAGAGGATTCTACCTTTAGAAACACAGTATTATGAGGCTGCAAATTACAGAGAAACCTGTGAAGCAATAAAAAAAATGGTGGTTAGAGGTGCACCTGCCATTGGGGCTACTGCGGCTTATGGATATTATCTAGCTGTTAAGGAGTATATTTCAACCGATGATGTAATATTTTTAGATGAGATTGAAAAAGCTAAAGAAGAACTTTTAGCGACTCGGCCTACAGCTGTTAATTTAAGCTGGGGCATAAATCGCATGGAGAAAGTTTTAAAGGAATCTTTAGCTAAAGATAATAATGAAACTGATATTATTGATAGATTATTTAAAGAAGCAAATAAAATAGCAAAGGAAGATATTAAAACAAATAAAAAATTAGGTAAATTTGGTAATGAGGTGATTGAAAGAGATGATAATATTTTAACTCACTGTAATGCTGGTGCTCTAGCTACAGTAGGTTATGGTACAGCTTTAGGTGTAATCAGAGCTGCCCATGAAGCCGGTAAAAATGTTAAAGTATATATGGATGAGACTCGTCCTAGGTTACAAGGCGCTAGTCTTACTGCTTTTGAAATGCTTGAAGAAGATATTCCCGCTACTCTAATTGTTGATAGTGCTGCAGCTACTTTAATGAAAAAACAAGTTATTGACAAGATTGTGGTAGGTGCTGATCGAATAGCGAATAATGGTGATACTGCTAATAAAATAGGCACGTTTATGTTATCAGTTCTAGCTAAAGAATATAATATTCCCTTTTACATAGCTGCTCCCATTTCTACAGTCGATTTTGAGATCGAAAACGGAGATGAGATTGAAATAGAAATTAGGGAGGATAAAGAAATAACTGAAATTAGAAGTGTTCGAATTGCACCAGAAGGAGTAGATGTCTATAATCCTGCCTTTGATGTTACACCTGCCGAGAATATAACAGCAATAATCACAGAAAAAGGGGTAATAAAGCCACCCTTTAAAGAAAACTTACTAAATGCAAAGAAATAAATTAAAAAATTATACATGAGGGGTATTAATTATGGATAATAAAACGATAGCAATTATATCTGATATTCACGGTAATTATACAGCTTTAAAGAACGTATTAGAGAAAATCGAGATGTATGATGATAAGATAAATGATATAATGTGTTTAGGAGACCTTGTTGGTTATAATCCAGAACCAGAAAAATGTGTAAATAAAATAAAAGAAGTTTGTACAAAAGTTATTGCCGGCAATCATGATAAAGCGATCATTGATGATTTAGATATACAATGGTTTAGACAGACTGTGAAAAAATCAATTACCTGGACTAAAAAGCAATTAAGCCAAGAAAGCAAGTCTTATTTGAAAGCTCTTAATACCCGGGAAGATATAATAATCAATGGGCGTAAAATTATTTTAGCTCATGGGAGTCCAAACAAAAACTCACCTTTTTCATATATATTTAATCGTTATGACATAAAAGGAATAGAACCTTTAATAATGGATGCAAATCTTCTTTTTATTGGTCATACCCATATTCCCTTTTGTTTTTGTAATAAAGGGGAGGGCTGGTTTCAAATTGAAAAGGATGAAGTTGAAATCAATCCTGAATACAACTATATAGTTAATGTCGGTAGTGTGGGGCAACCACGAGATAGAGATCCCAGATCAAGTTTTGTGATTTTTAATTCATCTAAGAATCTATTATCCTTTAAACGTTATGAATATAATATTAAGGAAGTTCAAGATAAATTAGCTGAAACTGAGCTACCGGAAGAGTTTTCTCTAAGATTAACTCAGGGTAGATAGGGGTAGATAATAATGGATAAAAACAAATGGCATATTAAAAACTGGCATTTTTTAGGTTGGATCGAAACTGTAATTAAAGCATTGGCTTTAATAATTGGCATCTTTGTATTTTTTAAAGGGTTAAATCAACCTGTTTTTATACAATTAGGTAGTTTACCTATAGTACAAATTGTTATTTTAATCATCTTATCATTAGGCTTAATAACTGCTATTTTTAATAGATATAAAAATAAAGATATTATATCAATGGTATTTGTTATCTTTAATAACTGGGGACATTGGGGTCTGATCTATGGATTATTTAAAGGAGTTAATATTAAATTTTTATATTCTTTTGTTCTATTAATGTTAGCTGGTGATTTAGTTAAAATGATCTTTTTAAGGAGATATAATTATTCAGAAGGAGAGATTTCTCCCAATAAATTTATTTATCTAACTTCAGTTTACATTATAGGTTATGCACTAATAGTATTACTCGGCCTACCAACTTTACTTTAATTGATAAGTATTTTACTGAATAGTTCACCCCTTTATTATACGATTAGTGTAACAGATATTACAAAACGTATATGAGGTGAACAAAATGAATACAATTTATATATTATTAATTTCATTTTTATTGATTATGACATTAAGTAATGTTGGTCTGGCAGCTGAGGGTAATAAAAGACCACCAATTGATAAAATGAGGCCTGAAAATTTGAAAAAAGCAACTTTTGGAATGGGATGTTTCTGGGGACCAGATGTTTTATTTGGTGGTGTTAAAGGAGTTTGGACAACCAGAGTAGGCTATGCCGGTGGTGATAAAGAAAATCCGACCTATCATAATTTAGGTGGTCATACAGAAACAATTCAGATTGAATATGATCCAGAAAAAATTTCATATAAAGAACTATTAGAGATATTTTTTGAAAATCATAATCCTTATGTTAAACCTTATAGTAATCAATACAAATCAATAGTATTTTACCATAATCAAAATCAAAAAGAAATTTATGAAAGTTATGTAAAAAAATTAAAAGAAAACAAAACATTATATACTCAACTTAAAAAGTATGAAAATTTCTATTATGCTGAATTTTACCATCAGAAGTATCGATTACAAGCATTTTCTAAATTAATGAACGAAGTAGAAAAATATTATTCCAAAGATATGGACTTTATAAATTCAACTTTAACAGCAAGACTGAATTATTTTGTGGGCACTAGAGAAGGATTAGACTTGTTAGAAAGGGAAAAAGAACTTTATGGATTAGATGATGAAACAATAACCTGGCTTAAAACATTTATTAGAGAATAAAGGTGGTCTAAATGAAGATTAAATATTTAAATGGTGAAAGACTTTATTATGCTTTCATTTCGGGAGCTAAAGAGGTAATAGAAAATCGAAAAGAACTTAATAAAATAAATGTCTTTCCTGTTCCGGATGGAGATACAGGAACTAACTTATCACGGACATTAAATATGGTAATGGAAAATGTAATAGCAGATAAATCAATTAAAGCAACCTTGAATTCAATGGGAGATGCAGCCTTAAAAGGTGCAATTGGTAATTCGGGTATTATATTCGCTCAGTTTATCAATGGTTTAAAAGAAAATATAAATTCTGAAAAAAGAATTAATGTAGAGAATTTTTCAGAAATGATAAATAATGCAGTAGACTATACTTACCAGGCTATTAGTGAACCTGTTGAAGGGACTATGTTAACAGTGATGAAGGACTGGTCTAAATCGCTTGAGGAAGTAAAAGCCAGGACAGATGATTTTGAAGAGTTAATGTCCGAATCTCTTAAATCAGCCAGAAAGTCACTTGATAATACCAAAAATACTTTAGAAGTATTAAAAAAAGCTCATGTTGTAGATTCTGGTGCACTCGGATTTGTTTACTTTTTATCTGGAATTTTAGAATTTATCAAAACTGGTAAAATTAAAGATATAAATCATTATGATGTAGTATTAGAAAATCAAGAGTCAGCTATTACTGAAAAAGAAGAAATTGAATATAGATACTGTACGGAAGCTTATATAGAAGATGTAAAAAAAGAAATATCTGCAATAAGAAAAGATTTAAGTTATCTGGGGGATTCTTTAATAATAGCCGGAAGTTCAGCAAAGATGAGAATTCATATTCATACCAATGATCCTGCACAATTTTTTGCTGGCTTAAATAAACACAGCACAATTATTGACCAGAAAGTCGATGATATGCTTATCCAATATAATGTAAAATATGAGCGAATTTCTAATATTGCTTTAGTAACCGATTCAATAGCCGACTTACCAAAAAGTTTTTTGGATGAAAATCAAATAAATATGATTCCTATAAATCTAGTAGTAGATGAAACAAATTATCTAGACAAAGTTACAGTTACTGCTGAAAATTTCTATAATCTTGTAGATCAGGCAGAGGAATATCCAACTTCAGCTCAACCTTCTGTTAAAATAGTAGAAGATAAATTATCTTTTTTAGCTGACCATTATGATTCAATTATAGTTATCACAGTATCTAGTAATTTAAGCGGTACTTACGATACTGTAAAAAATGCAGCTGAAAATATAAAAAATGGTACAAAGATATCTATTATTGATTCCAAACTAGATTCTGGAGCACAGGGTATATTAGTGATGGAAGCAGCTGAGAAGATTAAAGAAGGTCATGACCATCAAGAAATAGTTGATTATATAGAAAAGATTAAGCATAACTTATATATATATGTAAGTGTTGATAACTTTGAATACATGGTAAGAGGAGGGCGTGTAAGTCCTTTAAAAGGAAAAGTAGCTAAATTTTTAAACTTAAAACCGATTGTATCTTTAGATGAAGACGGTAACGGGATAGCATTTGCTAAAGCCTTTAGTAAAAGAGGTAATACTAAAAAGATAAAAGAGATTGTCAAAGAGCATATGGAAGAAGAAGGCATTAAAAGATACTCTATTGTCCATGGAGATGGTATAGAAAGAGCCAAAAAATATAAAAGGATATTTACTCAACTTATCGGAAAAGAACCTGAATACATTGAAGATATATCTCCTGTCATAGGGTTAAGTGCTGGTCGTAACAGTGTAGCTGTATCACTTTTGACAAATAAAGGAGATGATTAAATGTTTGGTTCAATATTTGTACAAACTTTTTTGTTCATTTTGGCTTACTTTATAGTGTTCTTTATTATCGCAGTCGTGAAGAAAAACAACTCAGTTGTTGATATTGGTTGGGGTCTAGGTTTTGTCTTAGCCGCCTATTTTGTCTTGGTTAACACCGGTAATATTAACTTTAGAACTATAATAGTCACACTCATGGTATCTATTTGGGGATTAAGGTTATCCTATCATATATTCAAGCGAAACAAGGGCAAACCTGAAGATTTTCGTTATGCTAAGTGGAGAGAAGAGTGGAATAACTTTTATTTGAGATCATTTTTTCAAATATTTGTACTGCAGGGAATACTTTTATTTTTAATCGTATCTTCTGTGATCAATATTAACTCTAATCCAGCTGCAGCTTTTACCGTCTTTGATGCTTTAGGTATTGTGATTTGGGTTGTCGGCTTTACTTTTGAAGCTTTAGGTGATAAACAGCTCAAAGACTATATCAACAAACCTGATTCCCAAAAAGATGGTCATATTATGAAAGAAGGCCTCTGGAAATATACTCGCCATCCTAATTATTTTGGAGAAGCCACCATGTGGTGGGGTATATTTATCATCGGTCTATCTTTACCTAACAGCTGGTATTTTATTATAAGCCCGCTTACAATAACTTATTTACTACTCTATGTTTCCGGAGTACCACTACTAGAAAAAAGGTATGCTGATGATGAAGAGTTTCAAGAATATGCTAAGCACACAAATAAGTTTTTCCCCTGGTTCCCCAAATAATAGTAGAGATGGGATGTGAGACTTATGAAAATAGCTAAATATCTATCCCTATTAGGTTTTATCATAATGTCAGTTGCAATCATAAGTGGTTTTATATATGGAGATTTTTTTGGTGAAGGCGGCATAATTATGTCAATGATTTGGGGGAAAGTTACCCTAATTGATATTTATATAATGTTTTTAATATTTTCAGCCTGGATTTATTATAGAGAAGTTCATTTTATTAAATTTATTGGTTGGTTTGTACTAGTTTTAGTATTTGGTGCTGCAACAGCCTGTCTTTACTTATATATTGCATTTGAGAGGAGTAAAGGTGACTGGAACCAATTTTTTACTGGAAAAAGTTCGAAAAATATATAAAATCGTTGTAATTTCAGGAATAAAAGTGATAAAAAAGAAGGAAATTTATAACTTTTGTATAAATAAAATACAATAAGAATAAAACTTAAATTAAGGGGTTGAGTATTGATGACAAAAACAGATTTAATTGACAAGGTTGCTGAAGAAACTGGTTTAACTAAAAAGGACTCTGGCGAAGCTATAAACGCTACTATCGACACAATTATGGAATATCTAAAAGAAGAAGCGAAAAAGCCAGAAGATGAAAGAGACAAAGTACAGCTAATTGGTTTCGGCTCATTTGAAGTAAGAGACAGAAGTGCACGTAAAGGTAGAAATCCACAAACTGGAGAAGAAATTACTATTCCAGCAAGAAAAGTTCCTGTATTTAGAGTTGGTAAAACATTTAAAGAAGTAGTGGAAGATAAGTAAATTAAAGAGGTGCATAAAATGAGTAGGGATTTACAAGTCACTTCAACTGCTTTTCAGGATGGAGATATGTTAGATGAGAAATATACAGCCGATGGGGCTGATATTTCTCCCCCACTTACAATTAAAAATATTTCTCCTGAAGGTGAGACCATAGCAGTAATAATGGATGATCCCGATGCACCAGTAGGCACTTTCACTCACTGGTTGATTTGGAATATACCAGTTCAAAAAAATAATATTCCAGAAGGTATACCTCAAAATAAAAAAGTAGAATCCCTAGCTGATGCAGTTCAGGGCTATAATGATTTTGGGGAAGTAGGCTATAAAGGACCTGCTCCTCCTAGTGGAGTTCATAATTATCATTTTAAAGTTTATATTTTAGATCAAAAAGTAAAGATACCATTTGATGTAAGCAAGCAAAAACTAGTTAATACTATAAAAGATCATCTTTTACAAAAAACAGAAATTGTAACAAAATATCAAAGATAAAAAGAGGTATAAACAATATGGAAATAAAAGTTGAAAAGCCTGATCAAGAAAAAGTAGAACAATTAGGTGTATATCATTGGCCTATTTGGCAAAAAGAAGTTTCTGAATTTGATTGGCATTATGATCAAAAAGAAACTTGTTATCTTGTTGAAGGCAAAGTAGAGGTTGAGACCTCGAATGGAAAAGTAAGTTTTAAAAAAGGTGATTTAGTTACTTTTCCTCAAGGTTTAGATTGTAAGTGGAAAATTGTAGAAGATGTAAAAAAACATTATAATTTAGGTTAGATATTAAAAAGGGGGCTTTTGCCTCCTTTTTTTCTTAGGAGGTGCTAATTTGGATAAATTTAAAAAAGCAGCTAAACTAATTAATAATTCTAAACATGTTACTGTATTTACAGGTGCTGGTATCTCTGTGGAAAGCGGAATACCTCCTTTTAGAGGCGAAAATGGACTATGGGAAAAGTATGACCCTTATTTTCTTCATATAAATTATTTTATGAAAAATCCTAAAGAGTCTTGGGAACTTAATAAGAAATTATTCTATAATATGTTTGAGGAATGCAAACCAAATCAAGCTCATGAAGTTGTTGCAAAATTAGAAAATGAAGGCTATGTTAATGCTGTTATTACACAAAATATAGATAATTTACATCAGGAAGCCGGGAGTAAGAAAGTATATGAATTTCACGGTACTTATAAGGAATTAGTCTGTGTGGAATGTGGAAAGATTTATGATTTCAAAGAAGAATATCTACAAGATCTCCCACCAAGATGTGAAAGTTGTAATGGTATCTTAAAGCCAAATTATATCTTTTTTGGTGAGGGTATACCACAGAAAGCCTACCAGGGCTCTTTAAAGGAAGCAAAAGAGGCTGATTTATTTATTGTAATAGGAACAACCGGAGAAGTAACTCCTGCCTCTCTAATACCTGATATGGCTTCTAGACAGGGAGCAAATATTATAGAAGTAAATACAAAGAAATCAAACTTTACTGATAAGATAACAGATGTTTTTATTAAGGGAAAGGCTACTGAAATGTTGAAAAAATTATATGAAAATATATAATTAGATTAAACTAATATTTATTTTTTTTATTACAAGTTATTAAGTTTGCGCTACATTTATTACAGTATATTGAACCGGTCCAGTTGGTGTAACCACAACTTGGACAAATTATTTTTTTACTCATTATTTCATTTCCTCCTAATAAGAATAATGCCACTCTTATGTTTTTACCATATTTTTGTACTTTTGTAAAGGAGTTTTTAAATTATGAAAAGATTAAAAGAGAAAAAAGGAGGCAAAAAAGTATTTTATGCAGGGATAGGCAGCCACAACACTCCCCAAGACATTTTAGATTTAATGGAGAGGTTGGGTTATCTACTAGCAAGAGAAAATTATATCCTGCGTTCAGGGGGATCACCCGGTGCTGATACTGCATTTGAAGCAGGGGCAAAAAAGGCCGAGGCTGAATTTGAAATTTATCTACCTTGGAAGAACTTTCAAGAGCGTGAGGGGAAAAATTATATAGATGTAAGAAAACTAGATAACTTTCCAGAAGCTAAAAAAATCGCACAAGCAAACCATCCTGAGTTTAAAAATCTAACAGACAATGCCAAGCTATTAATTATCAGAGATACTTATCAGGTATTAGGTAAAGACCTAGATACTCCTTCCAAATTTGTTATATGTTGGACTTTTGATGGTTGTATTACTGACCGTGATAGAAGTGAAAAAACAGGTGGAACCGGGCAGGCAATTTCAATTGCTAGTAAAAGAGAAATACCTATCTTTAATTTAAAATTAAAAGAACATAAAAGACAGGTTAAAGAGTGGATTAACAAATTATCATAAATTAAAAAAGTAAAACCATTACCTTTGCAAATGCAATGGTTTAATTACCACTTATATATTTATAATTTCTCCTGATAATGTTGCAAAAGCATAAACAGAGGGTCCAACATGACAGCCTAAAGTTGGTGAAATTCTCTCTTGGAAGTAATTAACGTCAAGCTCACCTGGCAATAATTCCCTTGTTCTTTCCAGTAATTTTTTAGCAGTTTCCGGTCTGTCGCCATGCAATATCCCAATCCAAGCTTTATTATCATCTTTGATTTTTTCTATAATAAGTTCACTCATTTTTTGTAAAGTTTTGTTGTTACCTCTAATTTTATCAAGGGGATTGACCTTACCAGTAATTGGACTTATTTCAATAATAGGATTAATGTTAAAGATTGAGCCTAAGAAGGCTCTTGCTTTACCAATTCTCCCCCCTTCTTTCATATAGGTCAAATCTTCAACTGTAAATATACAGTTGACTTTTTCTTTTGCTTTTTTTAGTCTATTTAAGATTTCTTTTATGCTGTAGTTGTTTTCAATTAGTTGGGCAGTCATTAGAACCTGAAAACCTAAACCTAATGAAATTGAAGCAGAGTCAATTACTTTTACTTTATCTTCACCTATATCTCTAGCTGCTAGTTTAGCAGAATCATAGGTGCTGCTCAAACCTTTAGAAACATGTATAGATATTATATTATCAAATATATTTAGCATCTGATTGTATTTATCAAAAAAAGCTTTTTTAGAGGGTTTAGAGGTTTTAGGCATTTCAGTTGAGGTTTTTATCTTATTAAAAAACTTGGCTGAATCTATTTCTTTGCCATCTATAAATTTCTCGGTTCCAAAATGTACTCTTAATGGCACTACTTCTATATTGAATTTTTCTAATAAATCGGTAGGTAAATCACAAGTACTGTCGGTTACTAAACCTATTTTCATTTAAACTTCACCCCTAATTATTTTGACTAAATTATATCTTTAATATTAAAATATATCAAGTCTAAACTAAAAGAGGTAAATAAATTTTCTTCAAGAATAATATATTTATAAGGTAGGTGAGGATAAAATTGGAGAAATCAAATAAAAAGGTTATATATTCCTGGGTTTTATATGATTGGGCTAATTCGGCCTTTGCCACTACAATTTTAGCAGCAGTTTTACCAATATTTTATAATGATGTGGCAGCTGTTAATTTGCCGGACAATATAGCTACCTCTTATTGGGGCTATACCCAGACTATTGCGATGTTAATAATTGCATTGATTACACCTATATTAGGGGCTGTAGCAGATTATTCAAAATCTAAAAAGATCTTTATGAAATTATTTGTATTTATTGGCATTACAGGCACAGCTTTATTATTTTTTATCACTGAAGGCCGCTATCTTTTAGCATCAATATTTTTTATTTTTGCTAACATAGGCTTTTCCGGTGGTAATATATTTTATGATTCCTTTTTACCTATTATTACCAAAAATGAAAAGATAGATTATGTTTCCTCAATGGGATATGCTGCTGGTTATTTAGGTGGTGGAATTTTACTTTTAATTAATCTTGTCATGATTATGAGGCCTGGTTTATTTGGTATTGCAAATACTACTTTAGCTACCAGAATTGCGTTTATTACTGTGGCTGTATGGTGGTTAGTATTTTCCATACCGGCCTTTATTAATCTGCCTGAATCCAGATTAGGTTTAGGTAAATTTACTTTAGGTCCTTATATTAAACAGGGTTTTCATCGCGTAGCCAATACTTTTAAACATGTAAGAAAATATAAAGAGTTATTTAAATTTCTATTGGCTTTCTGGATTTATAATGATGGGATTGGCACTATTATTAGAATGGCTACCATCTATGGACGGGAAGTAGGTATAGGACAAAATGATTTAATTGGTGCTCTACTTTTAACTCAAATAGTGGGCATTCCATTTACTTTAATATTTGGTAAATTAGCTGAAAAGATAGGGGCAAAAAGGGGTATATATATTTCTTTAACTGTATATTTAATTATTACACTTTTAGGCTACAATTTGGATTCAGCCTTAGATTTTTGGATTTTAGCGGGCTTAGTTGGTACTGTGCAAGGCGGTGCTCAAGCTTTAAGTAGATCACTTTACGGTACTTTAATCCCGGCAGAAAAAAGTGCTGAATTCTATGGGTTTTACGGTATATCAAGTAAATTTGCGGCAATTACTGGTCCATTTGTTTTTGCTTTAGTTGGTCAGATAACTGGTTCATCAAGATATGGAATATTAGCAGTAGCTTCCTTTTTTATAATTGGAATTATCTTGCTTTATACAGTAGATGTTGAAAAAGGTGTAGAAGAGTCAGTAACTTAAAATTAATTACTTATAATTTATAAAATGAATTGTTATAATAATAATAGAAAATTTTAAAGAAAAGGGGTTTTTTTATGGCAGAACTATTTGAATGTATTCCGAATTTTAGTGAGGGAAGAGATCAAGAAAAAATTGAAAAAATAGTTAAACCATTTAAAAATACAAAAGGGATTAAACTATTAGATTATTCAGCTGATAAAGATCATAATAGGCTGGTTGTTACACTTTTAGGAGGTGCTAAAGAACTAAAAAAAACTATGCACTTAGCAATTGGAATTGCTATTGATCTTATAGACATGAATCAACATAAGGGAGAACACCCTCGCATGGGTGCAGTTGATGTAGTTCCTTTTACGCCTGTTAAAAATGTTGAAATGGAAGATGCAGTGAAACTTGCCAATGAAGTTGCCCAAAAAGCAGCTGAAGAGTATAATTTACCAATTTATCTTTATGAAGAAGCTGCTAAAAAACAAGAGAGAAAAAATTTAGCCGATATTAGAAGAGGAGAATATGAGGGATTTGCTAAAAAAATACAAAAATCAGAATGGAAACCAGATTATGGCCCGCAAAAATTACATCCAACAGCTGGTGCTACAGTAGTGGGAGCTAGAATGCCTTTGGTAGCTTTTAATATAAATTTAGATACAGATAATTTAGAAATTGCTAATAAAATTGCTAGAAAAATAAGACACTCTAATGGTGGGTTACGTTTTGTTAAAGCAATTGGAATTGACTTATCAGAAAAAAATATTGTACAGGTTTCCATGAATATGACGGACTATACAAAGACCTCTCTATATCAGTCTTTTGAAATGGTTAAAGTTGAAGCTAAAAGATACGGCGTGAATGTAATAGGGAGTGAATTAATTGGCTTATTGCCAGCCCAAGCCTTATTTGATGTTGCAGAGTATTATTTGGGCTTAGAAGATTTCCAAAATGAACAGATTATGGAAAACAGATTATTGGAGGATATCTAATGCTATTAATAAAAAACATTGGGCAGTTAATAACTGTTGGGGGTAATAAACCAAAAACAGGTACAGAGATGAAAGAAATTAATGTGATTGAAGATGCCTTTATGTTAATAGATAATGACGAAATATCTGATTTTGGGAAAAATGAGAATATTAAAAATGAGAAGCAGTATGATAAAATAATAGATGCTGAAAAAAAGGTAGTTATGCCTGGTTTTATTGATCCACATACTCATCTTGTTTTTGGAGGAGACCGTTCTTATGAATTTAAGATGAGGCTTAGAGGTATACCCTATATTGATATTTTAAAAAACGGGGGCGGTATTTTAAGTACGGTTAAAGCAACCCGCAAAGCCTCTTTTAAGAATCTTTTAGAAAAATCCAATAAAAGAATTGACAGGTTTTTAAGTTATGGAGTGACCACAGTTGAAGGAAAGAGTGGTTATGGACTTGATAAAAAAACCGAAATAAAACAGTTAGAAATAATGAAAAAGTTAAATAAAAGAAAAGATATTGAAGTTGTTTCAACCTATTTAGGTGCACATGCAGTTCCCAAAGAATATAAAGATAAATCGGAACAATACATAGATTATATTATTAAAGAAGTTATGCCGGAAGTTGCAGATAAAAATTTAGCTGAATTTTGTGATGTTTTCTGTGATGAAGGTGCCTTTTCTCGCCAACAATCAAAAAAATTATTAAAGGCAGCAGATGATATGGGTTTAAAGTTAAAAATCCATGCTGATGAAATTTTTAACACTAATGCAGCCCAATTAGCCGGTGAGTTAAAAGCTGTGTCTGCTGAACATTTACTTAAAGCAACAGATGAAGGACTAAAAAGTTTAAGAGAAAATGACGTAATGGCAGTTTTATTACCTTTGACTGCTTTTTCATTAGAGGAAGAATATGCTGATGCTAAGAAGATGATTGAGATGAATATACCAATTGCCTTGGCAACAGACTTAAACCCAGGCAGTAGTTATTCTCAATCCATTCCTTTACTTTTATCCCTGGCTGTGATGTATATGGGTATGAAACCAGAAGAAGCAATTACAGCCTTAACTATTAATGCAGCTGCAGCTTTAAATAGGGAAGATAAGGTGGGGAGCATTGAAAAAGGTAAAAAGGCTGATTTTTTAATCATTGATGCACCAAACTACAACCATCTTTTCTATAATTTTGGAGTAAATCTAGTGGAAACGGTTTATAAAAATGGAAGATTGGTGTTTGATAATAGTTTAGAAAGAAGTAAAATATAAGGGGGATTTTTTATGTTTAAATATCAGGACCCGACTCAAAAAATTAAATTACCGGATACCTTACCGGAAAAAGAGGAGTTTAGGGATGATATTAGAAGGGCGCCCAAAAGGGAATTAAACCTTAATGAAAATCAAATGAAATTGGCTTTAAAGAATGCATTAAGATACATACCAGAACATCTTCATGATGAAATTGCCCCAGAATTTCTAGAAGAACTGACAACCAGAGGTAGGATTTATGGGTATAGGTATAGACCAAAAGGTGAAATAAAAGCAAAGCCTATTGAGGATTATAAAGGAAATACAATTGAAGGCAAAGCTATTCAGCTTATGATTGATAATAATTTAGATTTTGATGTTGCCCTATATCCATACGAATTAGTTACTTATGGTGAATCTGGTCAGGTTTGTCAAAACTGGATGCAGTATAGATTGATCAAAAAGTACTTGCAGATTATGACTGAAGAACAAACCCTGGTTGTACAATCAGGGCATCCCCTGGGACTTTTTCCTTCACGTCCTGAGGCACCTAGAGTCATATCCACAAATGCTTTGATGGTTGGTATGTTTGATAACGATGAATGGTTTAATAAGGCGGCAGCTTTAGGAGTAGCTAATTATGGACAGATGACAGCCGGAGGCTGGATGTATATTGGACCACAGGGTATTGTCCATGGTACTTATATTACTTTACTGAATGCCGGTCGTCTCTTTTTAGATATACCGGAAGATGAAGACTTATCTGGCCATTTATATATAAGTTCTGGTTTAGGCGGGATGAGTGGTGCACAAGCAAAAGCTGTTGAAATAGCGGGTGGAGTTGGTATAATTGCTGAAGTAGACAAATCGAGGATTAATACCCGTTATGAACAGGGCTGGGTTTCAAAAGTATCAGATGACCTAGATGAAATATTTACCTGGGTTGCTAAATTCCGAAAAGAAGGTAAAGCTGTTTCAATAGCTTACCACGGTAATATTGTTGAACTATTAGAATATGTAAATCAAAATAATATAAATGTAGAGCTTTTGTCAGACCAGACATCTTGTCATGCTGCATACTCTGGAGGTTATACTCCGGTTGGATATAGTTTTGAAAAAGGTAGAGAACTTTTAAATGAGGATCCAGACCAGTTTAAAAAAGCAGTTGACAAAAGTTTAAAAAGACATTTTCAGGTTCTAAAAGCACTAGTTGATAAAGGTGCAAATTTCTGGGATTATGGTAATAGTTTCATGAAAGCTGTATTTGATGCTGGAGTAAAAGAAATTGCTAAGAACAATCAAGATACTTCAGAAGGTTTTATCTTTCCTTCTTATGTTGAAAATATTATGGGGCCGATTTGTTTTGATTATGGTTATGGACCTTTTCGCTGGGTCTGTTTAAGTGGTAAAGAGGAAGATTTACAAAAAACTGATCAGGCAGCAATGCAAGAAATTGATCCAACAAGAAGAGCTCAGGATAGAGATAACTACCACTGGATAAAAGATGCGGAAGATAATGATCTGGTGGTTGGTTCGAAAGCAAGAATTCTCTATGCCGATGCCGAAGGTAGGGTAAATATCGCTCTAAAATTTAATGAACTTGTCAGAAAGGGTGAAATTGGACCTGTTATGTTAGGTAGAGACCATCATGATGTAGCGGGTACAGATTCTCCCTTTAGAGAAACTTCTAATATTAAAGACGGCAGCAATATTATGGCTGAGATGTCTGTTCACTGTTTTGCTGGTAATGCGGCCCGTGGGATGAGTATGGTTGTTGAAAGCAATGGTGGTGGTGTAGGAATTAGTAAGGCCTTTAATGGTGGTTTTGGTTTAGTTTTAGATGGTTCTAAGAGAGTAGATAACATTATTAAAAATGCTCTAGATTGGGATGTTAATGGAGGAATAGCTCGCAGAGCCTGGGCTAGAAATGAAAATGCTTTAAAAACAGCTGAAAATTGGAATGCAAAAAATCAAGGTAGAGGTCAGATGACTATTCCTAATTTAGCTGATGACAAATTAATAGAAGATTTAATTAACAACAGTTAGAAATTAAAATCAAGGAGGCTAAAGATGACTTTTGCAAATATGAGTCTGAAAGAATTTAATAGCAAACTAGCCAGCGATTCTCCAACCCCAGGTGGTGGTAGTGTAGCTGGATTAAGTGCCGCGTTAGGAGCTTCATTAGCATCAATGGTTGTAAACTTAACTAAAGAGGGTGAGTTGGATAAATTTGAGGATGATTTACAGGATCATATAGATTTTGCTTTAGAGCTAATAGATAAAGATGCTCTGAGTTTTAATAAGGTAATGGATGCTTTTAAAATGAACAAAGATACAGAGGAAGCTGCTGTCAAAAGAAAAGAAGCTATTCAGTCTGCATTATATGAAGCTTCTTTAACACCTATGGAAACAATAAAATTAGCTAAGGATATTTTAGAAATCACTAAAGAAGTAGCTAAAAAAGGCAATAAAAACGCAATTTCTGATGCAGGGGTGGCTGCTTTAATGGCTTTAGCTAGTGTGAAAAGTGCAGCCTATAATGTATATATAAATACTGGTTCACTTAATGATGAAAGTAAAACAAAAAGGCTTGAAGAGAAAACTGAAAAATTAGTTAATGAAAGTGAAAAGATTGCAGATGAAATAGAAAAAATTTGTAAAGAGAGAATTTAATTTAAAAATTTTCAAAGAAGGACTTACTATCTTTAAGCCCTTCTTTTTTTCTGTAAACTTTTAAGGGAAAGAGGAGATATTTTGCATTATTTAAATGGAGATAATTTAGACGTAAAAAAAGTAAATGAAATTATATTTTCAAATAAAAAGATAAAGTTATCAAAAGCAGCAGAAAATAAGGTTATAAAGGCGAGAGAAACAGTTGAAAGATTAATTGATAAGGGGGAAGTAATATATGGTTTAAATACTGGATTTGGTAAATTTAGCACCAAAAAGATTTCTGCCGATAAAATATTAAAATTACAAGAAAATTTAATTATCAGTCATGCAGCTGGTACTGGAGATTATCTGGATGACGAAGTAGTTAAAACCATGATATTACTTAGGTTAAATGCTTTAGCAAAGGGACATTCTGGGATAAGATTATCTACCTTAAAAAAAATTATAAAAATGTTTAACAATGAAATAATACCTTTAGTTCCTGAACAGGGTTCTGTAGGTGCAAGTGGAGATTTAATTCCTTTAGCACATATGGTACTACCTCTCTTAGGAAAAGGCAAAGTTAAGTATCAAGGTGAAGTAGTTAATAGTAAAAAAGCCTTAAAAAAAGAAGGTATGGAGCCTTTGAAATTGGCCAGCAAAGAGGGTCTGGCTTTAATTAATGGAACTCAAATGATGGCAGCTATTGAAGTATTAAGCATAATTAGAGCTATTAAATTAATTAAAACAGCCGATATGGCATTAGCCCTTTCCTTAGAAGGTTTAAAAGGTATAAAGGGTGCTTTTGATCAAGACATCCATAAGCTAAGACCTCATCCTGGGCAAATAGATTCTGCTGCTAATATAAGAACCTTTACTAAGGGTAGTAAACTTATGGAAGATATTGATGAAAATCGGGTACAGGATTCTTATACCTTAAGATGTGGTCCACAGGTGCATGGGGCTTCACGTGATAGCCTTGCACATGTAATAGATATAATTGAAAGGGAAATGAACTCAGTTACTGACAACCCCTTGATTTTTCCGGAAAGAAATGAAGTTATTTCAGGTGGAAATTTCCACGGACAGCCTTTAGCATTAAGTAGTGATTACTTAGGAACCGCTATAAGTGAAATAGGTAATATTTCGGAACGAAGAACCGCTAAATTAATAGATAATAGTACAAATAATGGACTAGAAATGTTTTTAACAGAATATGGGGGATTACATTCCGGTTACATGATAGCTCAATATACGTCTGCATCTATTGTTTCAGAAAATAAGATTCTGGCCAATCCTTCCAGTACAGATTCAATTCCAACCTCTGCTAATCAAGAAGATCATGTTAGTATGGGTTCAATTAGTGCCAGAAATTTATATAAAATTTGTAGTAATGTTGCTCAGGTTCTCGCTATTGAATTGATTACTGCTGCCCAAGCAGTTGATTTAAGAACTGACAATCCTGCTGAGATGTTAGGAGAAGGCTCTTATCTAATATACAGTATAATAAGAAAGTATGTTGATTATTTAGATGAAGATAGAATTTTATATCCAGAGCTATTAAAAACTAAAGAAGTTATAGAAAATGGTGAATTAATAGAGGCTCTAGAGAACAAATTTACAATATATTAACATGTTAAATTGGTTGTGAGTTTGAAAGAATCCATAATTTCTTATATAATAAGGAATAATAATTCTAAACAAGGAGGAGAGTAATGAGTAGAAATTCAAGTAGAATTCTTATTTTATTTGTTGTACTTAGTCTTTTATTAGCAGGGAGCATGAGTGTTTTAGCTCAAGATCAAAAGGTAACGGTGGCTACTGACACACCACCTAGAACAATGGATCCACATGGTTCAGATGCTGATTCTAATCTTTCAGTCATGAGTAACTTTTTTGAAGGATTATTACAGAGAAATACCCAGGGTGAGTTAAAACCAGCTCTGGCAACTAGTTGGGAAAGAATAGACCGTTTGACCTGGCGTTTTGAATTGAGAAAAGGTGTTAAGTTTCACAATGGTAATGATTTCACTTGGGAAGATGTAGAGTATACTTTTGAAGAAAGACTTGAAAATCCGGAAGTATCAGAGTTTATTTCTTTCGGCTCTTCCATTGAATCAGTGGAAAGAGTAGATGGCAATGATTGGGTCATTGATATTACTACCACTGATCCCATTCCATATTTTGTACAGAACTTACACCAGGTATTTATTGTAGATAAAGAATCTACCATGGAAAGAAGCCAGGGTGATGTTGGTACTAAACCAATTGGTACTGGACCATATGTCTTTGAAGAATGGGTTAAAGGTTCATACTTAAAAATGAATGCTAATGAAAACTATTGGGAAGGCGAACCAGAAGTTCAAAATGCAGAACTTAGGCCAATCACAGAAGCTTCAACCCGTCTTGCTACTATAAGTAGTGGGGAAGTTGACATTTTACAGGGTATTCCTGTAACAATGTATGAAGCAGTTGAAAATAATGATAACTTAAAGGTTATTGCTAGACCATCTAGACGTGCTATTTATCTTGGTTTAGGTAATGAAGAAGATCTGCCTACTTCAAGCCTAAAAGTACGTAAAGCAATGTATATGGCCATTAATGAACCTGAATTAATTGAAAAGGTTATGTTTGGTCATGCAACACCTGCCGCTCAAATTCCAGATCCACCAACCACTGGTTATAGTGAAAAAATCGAAAGACTTGAATATAATCCAGAGAGAGCAAAAGAACTATTAGAAGAAGCAGGTTATGGTGATGGATTTAAAATAACCTTGTCAGCTCCTAATGATAGATATGTTCAGGATGAACAAATAGCTTCTACTGTTGCAAGTTATCTATCTAAAGTGGGTATTGAGGTTGAAGTTGATTCTAAACCTAAATCAGTATATTTTGAAGAAGTTATGAATAATGAACTAGATTTCTATTTAATAGGTTGGTTTGATGGTTCTTATGACTTCGGTAGATCTTATTCAAAATTACTGCATACTATAGAAGAAGATACTGGTTATGGTACATTTAATGGTGCTAGATATTCTGATCCTACAGCTGATGAACTATATGATGCTAGCAAAAAAGTTGTAGATCCCGATTTAAGAGCCAGTATATTAAGAGATTTAAATAGACTAGCTATGGAAAGAGTAGCTGTAATACCACTACACTATCAAGAAGACACTTATGCAATGTATAAGGATAGAGGTATTGAATTTACTCCAAGATCAGATACATGGATAGTATTTAAAGAAATGTCATTGAAATAATTATAAAAACATGGAAACTAATAATGATGCATGGAGCTTCTTTATAGCTCCATGCTTTCTTATATAAAAAGTATTATGTAAGTTAATAAGAAGGGAGTATAAATTAATGAGTGCTTACATTGGTAGAAGAATATTACAGGGTATCTTAGTATTATTTTTAGTTTCATTTATAGCATTTATTATCTTTCAGTATTTAGGAGATCCGGTTATGACTTTAGCCGGTAGATATGCAACTCAGGCTCAAAGGGCTGAAGTTAGAGAAGCACTTGGTTTAAATGAGCCTTTTTATGTACAGTATTTTAATTTTTTAAAAAATGCTTTACAGGGTAATTTTGGAATGTCGTATGTTACAAGGGTTCCGGTAATGGAGCTGATCTTAGAACGTTTACCTGCAAGTATAGAACTTGCTTTTGTGGCTGAATCTTTTGCAGTTATATTAGGTATTTCTTTTGGTGTTTTTGTATCTGCAAATCCCAAGAATATAATAAGCAAAATTTTAATGACTGGTTCTCTATTTGGAGTTTCTTTACCTACATTTTTAGTTGGTATTTTATTAATATATTTATTTTCGATTGTTTTAGGTATAATGCCTTCTTCAGGCCGTGGAGAAACAATAACTATTTTCAATTTCTGGAGAAGTGGGCTTTTAACAATTGATGGCTGGAGACATATTATCATGCCCGCCTTTACTTTGGGAATGTTCCAAATGGCATTATTATTTAGAATCACGCGTGGATCTATGCTAGAAGTATTAGGAGCAGAGTATGTAAGAACTGCTTGGGCAAAAGGTTTAAAAGGTAAAAGAGTTTTATTTAAACATGCCCTTCGTAATGCCTTAATACCTGTAGTAACAATGATAGGACTACAGTTTGGACAGTTAATTGGTTTTGCCATTGTAACAGAAAGTATTTTTCAATGGCCGGGTGCAGGAAATTTACTACTTAATTCTTTATATGAAAGCGATTTTCCCGTAGTTGCGACTTATGTAATCATTGTTGCTTTAATAGTTGTGATGTTAAATGTCATAGTTGATATTTCATATGCTTTCTTAAATCCTAAAATAAGGTATAAATAAGGTGATGATAATATGTTTAAAAAAATAAATGAGTTTAGAAAAACAAAAGTGTTTAAGCATTTTATAAGTCAGCCGTTAGCAGTGGGAGCTTTAATAGTGATAACATTGTTATTTTTAGGAGCTGTTTTTGCTCCTTTAATCGCACCCCAGAATCCCTATGAAATGGAAAAGTTGAGTCTGTCTGAATCCCTTTTACCACCTGTTTGGATGGAAGGTGGACAGTATCCTTATATTTTAGGTACTGATGTTCAGGGTAGAGGTGTATTTAGTACTATTTTATATGGTAGCCGTACTTCCTTTATTGTAGGATTTAGTGTAGTCACGATTTCAGGTTTATTAGGTGGTGGGGTTGGTCTTTTTGCTGGTTTTTTTGGTGGTATTTTTGATTCCATAGTGATGCGTACTGCTGATACAGTTTTATCATTTTCAAAAACTTTAATTGCGATGCTTCTTTTAGGAATATTCCGGAATAGTAGTATTGCATTAGTTATTTTAGCTATTGTTATTTCAGATTGGGTTCAATATGCCAGGACAATCAGGGGAGAAGTATTATCGGTAAAAGAAGAAGAATATGTTCTTGCCAGCCAGGCAATTGGCGGCACTAATATGAGAACTATTTTTAAGCATGTTCTACCGAATTCTATTTCTCCGCTACTAGTTGTAGGAGCTGTTGATTTTGGTATTGCAGTTATGCTTGAAGCAACTCTGAGTTTTTTAGGGGTTGGTGTACCGGTAACACAACCTTCCTTAGGTATGATGATCTCCCAAGGAAGAAACTATCTTTATGCTGGTAAATGGTGGCTGATTGTTTTTCCTGGTTTAACATTAATGGCGATAGTATTTAGTTTGAATTTAATTTCTGATTGGTTAAGAGATGAGATTGATCCTAAAGTTAAGAACATATAATTGATTTGTAAAGTTAGAAGGAGATATTCATTTAATATTGAATATTTAATTAGACGTTAAAATGGAAGGAACATATATTTCTTATGATTAATTTTGAAGATAGATTTAAAAAAAATTTAATTAAAAATAATTTAATAGAACATAATGATAAAATATTATTAGGGGTATCTGGGGGGCCAGATTCCCTAACTATGTTAAATTTGTTCTATAATATTAAAAATAAATTTAATCTAAAACTTATTGTTTTTCATTTGAATCACTCTTTTAGAGAGGAAGCTGATGAAGAAGCAGCCTTTGTTAAAATTTTTTGTAAAAAAAGAAATATCCAGACTATTATCGAGAAATATGATGTTCCTGAATATGTGAAAGCAAATAATCTATCTCCTGAAGAAGGAGCACGTGAAATAAGATTTAAATTTTTAAATGAAATATATAAGAAAGAGAATATAAACAAAGTGAGTCTAGCTCATAATAAAGATGATTTAGTTGAAACAGTGCTTTTTAATATTTTCAGAGGTACTGGTTTGCGTGGGTTGAAAGGAATTGATGATGATCAGAAAATTAATGGGATGGAAATTATACATCCCATCTTAATTTTTTATAGGTCAGAGATTTTAGATTATTGTAATTATAAAAATTTAAAACCAGTTTTTGACCCAAGTAATAAAAGCAACTTATATAGTAGAAACAGGATCAGAAATAATATCCTTCCTCTAATTGAAGAACAGCTTAATCCAAATGCTAAACAGGTTATTGCAAAAATGTCTGATACCATAAAAGAAGATTTTGATTTTTTAGAAATGTATAGTCAAGATGTATTAAAAGAGATTTTAATTGAAAGTTCGCAAAATAACTATATTTTAGATTTAGAAAAACTTAAAGAGATTCATCCTGCCATTATTAAAAGAATTATAAATATTATTATCTTTAATTTAAAAGGTAGTGTAGATAATTTTTATTATAAGCATTATAGTGATATAATAAAGTTTATAGAGGAAAATAATACTGGTGATCTCTTAGATTTACCGGATGATATTAATTTAAAAATTTCCTATGATAAATTGTATGTATTAAAAGGGACTTTTAAAGGGGAAAAACCTTATAGTAAAACTATAAAGGGAGAAGGAGACTTTTCTTTACCATTCAATCAGAAGTTAATAGTTAAGTTTAAAGATGATGTCTTAGATTGGCGAAATTATAAAGATGATAAATATTGTTTGCTTGATTATAATAAAGTAAGTTTACCGTTCGTAGTTAGAAACAGAAAAGAGGGTGATAAATTTATACCATTAGGAATGAAGGGACATAAGAAAGTTAAAGATTATTTTATTGATAAAAAAGTTCCTGATTTTAAGAGAGATAAAATTCCACTTTTATTTGATAACCAAGATAGATTACTGTGGATTTGTGGATTTAGAATGGATGATAGGTTTAAATTAACAAAAGAAAGTAAAAAAACAGTTTTACTTAAATACCAGAAGGAGGATAATAAATAAAATGAAAGATGAGCATGTTTTTAATGAAGATATTGACGAAGTAATCTTAACGGAAGAACAAATCCAACAAAGAATTAAAGAAATGGGCCAAGAAATAACGAAAGCTTATAATGAAGATGATGATATAGTTATGTTATGTGTCTTAAGGGGAGCAATTTTATTTATGTCTGATTTGGCTAGACATATTAATTTACCTGTTGTATTTGATTTCATGGATGTGTCGAGTTATGAAGGAACATCTTCTTCTGGCATGGTTAGAATAATAAAAGACCTTGAAGAAAACATAGAAGGTAGAAATGTTTTAATAATAGAAGATATTATGGATACTGGTTTAACTTTAAAACATGTAATTGATTTACTAAAAACTAGAGAACCTGCTGATATAAAAGTAGCAACCCTTTTAGACAAACCGGAAAGAAGAGTTGAAAAAGAAGTAAAAGCTGATTTTAATGGTTTTGAAGTTCCAGATAAATTTGTGGTTGGATATGGATTAGATTATAAAGAGAAATATAGAAATTTACCTTATATAGGTGTTTTAAAAGAAGAAATGTATATGTAATTTAATACATTTACAAAGTAATAGACTTATGTTATAATATCTTACTGTATGGGTATATTTGTAGGAAGGGAGGAACTGTAATTTGAATAAGTTTATAAAAAATATAGGATTTTATCTACTACTAATAGCAATTTCAATACTTGTTGCACAATTTTTTATGCAGCAGTCTCCTCAAACTCTAGAGAACTTTAGTTATTCAGAAATGTTGCAAGCAATTGAAAATGGAAATATAAATACTGTTACTATTATAGGAAATGAGAAAGTTACCGGTACATTAGAGGGGCAACAGTTCACAGTACCAATCCCCCCCGAATCGATTCCGGTAATAATGCAGGAACTTCGAGCTGCTAATGTAAATATCAAGACAAAGCCACAACCTAGTGCCCCCTGGTGGGTGAGCATTTTGGGTTATGTTCTTCCGATAATTATTTTAATTGGTGCTTGGTTTTTCCTAATGCAGAGAATGCAGGGCGGCGGGAGTAAGATGATGTCGTTTGGGAAAAGCAAGGCTAAATTAAATGAAAATAAAGATGATATTTCATTTGAAGATGTTGCAAATTATGAGGAAATTAAGGAAGAATTACAGGAGGTAGTTGAATTTTTAAAGAACCCGAAAAAATTTGCAAGATTAGGAGCAGAAGTTCCTAAAGGTGTTCTTTTAGTTGGACCTCCTGGTACTGGTAAAACTCTAATGGCTAAAGCAGTTTCCGGAGAAGCCGGTGTACCATTTTATTTTATAAGTGGTTCAGATTTCGTAGAAATGTTTGTAGGTGTAGGTGCTTCTAGAGTTAGAGATTTATTTGAAAAAGGCAAAGAAAATGCTCCATGTATTATTTTTGTCGATGAATTAGATGCTGTAGGTAGACAACGTGGTGCTGGATTAGGTGGCGGCCATGATGAAAGAGAACAAACTTTAAACCAATTATTGGTTGAAATGGATGGTTTTGAACCTAATGAAGGTATCATCTTAATGGCAGCAACCAATAGACCGGACATCTTAGACCCTGCTTTACTAAGGCCGGGTAGATTTGATAGACAGGTAATAGTTGATCGCCCAGATCGTAAAGCAAGAGAAGCGATCTTAAAGATACATGTAAGAAATAAACCGGTTGATGATAGTGTAGACATGGAAGTTCTGGCAAGAAGAACTCCTGGCTTCACTGGTGCTGACATGGAGAATCTTGCTAATGAAGCTGCTATTTTGGCAGCTCGTAGAGATAAAGATGTCATTTCAATGGTTGAATTTGACGATGCTATTGACCGTGTTATTGCCGGTCCACAAAAGAAAAGTAGAGTTATTAATGAAAAAGAGAAAAATTTAGTTGCTTATCACGAAACAGGCCATGCTTTATTAGGTGAACTTTTAGAGCATGCTGATCGTACTCATAAAGTTTCTATAATTCCGAGAGGTAGAGCTGGTGGATTTACTATACCATTACCAGAAGATGATAAAAACTTTATGACTAAGCGTGAGTTATTTGATAAAATAACCTCGTTACTCGGTGGTAGAGCAGCTGAAGATATATTCTTAGAAGATATTAGTACTGGTGCCCAAAATGATTTGGAAAGAGCTACTAAGATAGCACGTGCTATGGTTACAGAATATGGTATGAGTGATAAAGTCGGACATCTAACCTTAGGTCAAAAACATGATGAACAGGTTTTCTTAGGCCGTGATATTTCTAGAAGCCGTAACTATAGTGAAAAAGTTGCTGCAGAAATTGATAGAGAAGTTAGATCAATTATTGAATATTGTTATGAAAAAGCCCAGAATCTTCTTAAAGAAAATAGAGATGCTGTAGAAAGAATTGTCGCAGCATTAAAAGAAAAAGAAACTCTAAACGCTAAACAAATTAATAAATTGATTGAAGATAAAGAATTAACTCCAGAAGATGAATATGGTAATAATAATAATCAAAAAGATGAAGAAAAAGAAGAACAAAAAGATAAAGTTGATGAACCAACTGTTGAAATAGTAGATGAAGAAAAAAATGAAGAAGTTAAAGAAAATAGTGAAGAAGATGAAGAAAAAGTAAAATCTGCTGAAAACCAATAATACTATTTATTAAATATAATTTAAATTTTGATAAATTAATAATATGCAGTTAAATAGAGTATGTTAACTCTGAATACTAATAATGCCAGTTTATAAACTGGCATTATTTTAATTTTATTTAATATAATTAAATTTATTTAAAGGATTTTCAATTTTAATCAAGAATTTAATTAATTGTTAATATAATATTTTTAAAAATAAAAGGGGGAGATAATTTGAAGAGTGATATTCAAATAGCACAAGAAGCAAAGATGCAACCAATCATTGAAATTGCAA
>CAYSHP010000012.1:0-48580 GCA_964430875.1 uncultured Halanaerobiales bacterium | reverse complement strand
TTTCATACTCTAAACTGGTAATTACATTATCATAGTTTGCATAACCATATTCACTCACTATATTACCAGAAAAGGCATCATAACCGGCTGCAAAGACAACTGATGCTACATCTAAGTCAATGGTCTCTGGTTTTTGATCATAGTTTATCGCACCCTTATCACAGGTTTTTTCACATAAACCACAGACTCCTTTGGTCAGTTTTAGACAGTTATCAGCATCAATTGTAACTACATTAGGTACAGCCTGGTCCTGAAATTTAAAGATAGCACTACGTTCATCAATACCCTGATTAAAGTTATCTTCAACTGTAACCGGGCACTTTTCTACACATTCTGCACAACCGGTACAGAGATCAACATCTACATATCTGGGTTTTTTCTTTATTGTAGCGGTAAAGTTGCCTTGTGTACCTCTTAAATTTTTAAGTTCGCTATAGGTAAAAGTAGTTACATTTTCATGGTTATAGCAGTCACTGATCTTAGGGGCTAAAATACAGGTAGAACAGTCATTAGTGGGAAATGTTTTGTCCAACTGTGCCATTTTTCCACCTAAAGCCGGTTTTTTCTCTACAAGATAAACCGGGATTCCCATTTCTGCTAAGTCTGTAGCAGCCTGAATTCCTGCTATACCACCTCCCAGAACGAGAACCGGCTTAGCCATCACGATCACCACCACTAACCATTGTGTCTATATGTTCTTGCATATCCTTAGTTTCATCTAGATGATCAGCTACAATATCCAGTCTAAATTGATAAACAGTTTTATCTAACTTATCAACCTTATCTTTCAAACTGGCCGGATAATAACCGGCTTCTATTGACATATTTCTAAGAACTCTCATTATATCTGCAAATTTCACATTCTGTGGACAGTGGGCAACACATCTTCTACACTGAATACATTTCCATAAGTCATCATTATCAAGTACTTCTTCTTTATAGCCCAATAATGATTTTTTTATAATCATTCTGGGATTAAAGGATTCATCTATTTCACTTATGGGACAGGTAGCAGTACAGCTGCCACAGCTGTAACACATCATTAAATTTTCTCCACCCGGTCGGGAGGTTATTTCATTTTTAAAGTTATTATCCATCTATTCCACCTCCGGTCTTGGATAAAGAGAAGCTTCTTTTATTACTTCTGGTGTGATCTGTTCCCAGGCAACCGGCATTAAGTGTACTCCTCTTACCCCTTCTATTTCTCTAACTTTTTGAATTGTTTCCACTGCCATTTTTACTCCTTCTTTTTCCTTATCATCGGCCTGATCCATTCTCTTTATTACATGATCAGGCACATCCATGCCTGCTACATACTTTTTCATCATTCTTAAAGCCTTCGGAGATCTAGTCGGTAAGATCCCAGCCAGTATATATGCTTGTTCATGAATGCCTCTTTTTCTAACTTCTTCCATCCAGTATTCAAACTTCTCCATATTATAAATAGCCTGTGTTTGAAAAAATTCCACCCCTGCATTTACTTTCTTTTGCATTTTAATCATCTGCATTTCAAAGGGATCACCAAAAGGATTAGCAGCCCCACCAATAAACATCTTAGGTGGAACATCCATCTCATCTCCATTGAGTAAGACTCCATTATCAACCATATCTTTTACAGCTTTAATTAGCTGGGTTGATCCTAATTCAAAGACATTTTTTGCACCTGGATCCCGGCCAAAACTCTGATGATCACCGGTAAGTAGTAATACATTTCTTAAACCTAAGGCACTTGCTCCTAATATATCACTTTGCAGCCCAATTCTGTTTCTATCACGGGCTGTAACCTGAATGATCATTTCCAGGCCTTCTTCCATTGCAATCTTGGCAGCTGCAATCGAAGACATCCTGACAATAGCTGTTTGATTATCAGTTACATTTACACCATCTACATAACCTTTTAAGTAGTTGGCTTTTTCTCTGATAAATTCCGGATCTGACCCGATTGGAGGTCCCATTTCACTGCAGACCACAAAATGACCGGCATCTAACATATTTTTAACTTTAGAATAGTTTTTAGCCATTTTATTACTCCTTTCAGTCCTCGTGATATTCTTCGTTTATTAATGTTCTGGGACCGCCGTCGCGGTATGTTTCCCAATTCTTTGGTTCTAAATAATCTATTAATTCCTCTAATTTACCTAATGCTTCTGCTCGATCATAAATCAGCTGCCAGGCACAATCTATAGAGGGATCAACCTCACATTCTCCATTTTGTGAACCTCCACATGGTCCATTTAGAAGATGTTTTGAACAACGGGCTATAGGACAAATTCCGAAAAAATCTCCTAATACACAATCTCCACAGCCAATACATCTTTCTGACCATTCACCGACAGCAGTTGTTGCTCCGTAAAAAGAAGTATCTAAGCCCGGCAGAACTATTTGTTTAGGGTAACGTTCTACCAAATGCTGAACTCCAATTCCACAGGCTAATGACAATACAATATCATTTCTTTTAACCGCTTCTTCCATTTCATCTATAAATTCAAAGTCACACTGTCTTTTAACAGTAGTTGTTTCAATATTTACTTCTTTATCCTTATTAACATAGTATGTTCTCAAGATTTCGGCTAGTGATTTAACTTCTCTTTCTCCTCCTGCCAAACTGACTGTAACACAGGTTCCACAACCTGCAATTAAGAGGTTTTCAAAGTCATCACCTAACATATCTATGATCTCTTTGACCTTCTTTTGTTCAGCAACAATCATGATTTAACACCCTCTTTCCACCGCAGCAGGAATTCATTTAGATCTTCTTCCATTCTCGGTGAAAGACGTTCAAACCTTACCCTGTCTGCTCCTAACTGTAGCTCGCTTAAGGTTTCTTTTGCTTCATTGACAATTCGTTCTCCGCGTCCATCGCCAGTAAGGTGTTTACAAGATTCTTCAAAACAACCAAGTATTAATAAGCGGCTGTCTTTTTTACGTAAGAATGTAAATATTTCATCTTTTTTAATACTACTGGCACAAGGAATCTTTTCTATATCTAAATCTGCAAATTGTTCTTGGTCAATCTTTTTAAAGGCTGTATCAGCCGAGTTTTCACACATCATAACTTTAAGATTTAAACCATTTTCATTTTTAGTTTGTTCTTCAACATAGGAGATTGCATCAGCTGGACAGTGTGAGATACAAGCATCACAACCATAACAAGCCAGTTCATTTATCTGCATTGCATCTACCTCTTCATCTTTTTCAACTGCCCCATGGGGACATACACGGTAACAGGTATAACAGAGGATACATTTTTGATCATCGACCTCTCTTTTATATTCAGTAAGAGGTTCAAAGTCAGCTAAATTTGCTCTAATTTCATTAAGTGTATACTCTATTTCTAAATCTAAATCTGAATAAGCATTTGGTCCTCTTGAGCCTGCTAAAGTATATACCCCTCTTTTACCGGTTAATGTCGGCTGTAGATAAATATTCTCTGATTGAATATATTCTTTATCACTCATTTCAATATTTAATAGCCTGGCTATTCTTTTTATTTTTTTATCCGGTTTTAAAAGAGGTGCAGTTAGAATCTGTCCCTTAAGATCTAAATCTATATCTCCTCTTTGATAGTTAATAGTATTATCTTCTTGTATGTTTAAATTATCTAATTCATACTGTAAGAAAATGATTCCCATTTTGCGTGCCTTTTCATAAAGGCTGTCATTATTATCAATAAAGCGCATCGAACGGAAAAAATAGTATACTTCACTATTTTTATAGTTCTCTTTAGCTTCAATTGCTTTTTGTAAACCTTCTCTGTTGATCACAGCCGGAGATATCTTTTCAAAGTCCTGGATAAATATTATATTTTCATTTTCTTCTAAATCTTCCAGGCGGTAACTAAAACCATATGTTTGTTCAATTGGGTTTTCTCTTTTTGCTTTGAGGTTAATTACTATATACTTTGTTTTATCTTCTTGTAAAGTATCTTTTTTATTATATTTTAGTTTAAAATTACCGATTTCTCCTCTGCACTCAACTAAAGAGTTAGGATTAATACACAGGGACTTAAGTTTTGGTGTTTTAATTTTTTCACCGATAAATACTACATCATACATTATTTATCCCCCTGTCTAATTATCATTTATGATCCGATAAGCTACATTTTTACTGTCACTTAATGTGCCAGCAATATCTTTTGGTCCCTTTATTGTTCCCGCTAAATAAATATGGGTATGGGCTGGCTCTTCAATTGGATAAAGAAAACCATAATCATCTAACTGAAGATTAAATAAGCGGGACCAGTCTTCATTTACCTTTTTAGCGTGAATACCTTCTGATAAAACTAATAAATCTGTCTTTAAATTCTCTTTTTTCCCTTTGTTTTGATCCTCATAGAAAATATTTATCTGTTTTTCATCACTGTTTACCTTAATTGGTTTACAGTTAATATAGTCAATATCATTTTCTTCTAACTTCTGATAACTTAATTCCTGTAAGTAACCACCTTCCTGTAAATCCATAAAGAAGATGGTAATATTAATTTCAGGAAAGAAATGCTTAAGTACCCGGGCCATGCGATAAGAATATCCGCAACAGACCCGTGAACAGTATTTTGCTTTTTCTTGGATACTTCTAGAACCATTACACTGTATAAATACAGCTGAATTAGGCGTAAACGGCATATCTAATTGATTTTCACCTTGATGATCTTTTCTGCCTTTAAAAAACTCTTCTAATTCAGAAGCCCAGATAATTTTCTCATCCTGATAGACTTCCGGAGTACCGGTTTCTAAATCAGACCAGCGGGTATAGCCTGTAGCTACTACAATATAGTCCAACTCATCAATAGAGCTGAATTCCCCTTCCCTCTCTATACCTAAACTGTAACTACCAGGCTCACCCTTAAAATCATTTACCCTGGTCTGAAAAAGAATATCTATATTCTCTAAGTCTTGTACTTCATTAAAGATATCATCAACAAGACAGAGGTTATCTTTTAGGCAGATATCAACAGCCTTACAGCCGAAGTCTTTAATATTTCCCCCGAACTGATCGGACTTTTCAATAATGATTACCTCATTACCTCTTTTGGCCAGTTCAACTGCTGTTTGCGATCCTGCGATTCCACCTCCGATTATAGCTATCTTTTTCATTACAATCTCTCTCCTTTAAGTTAATCCATTTCACCAGATCTACATGCTTTTAAGTATCTTTGTCCATAGTTATCTCTATTTAAAAGTACTTCAGCAGCTTTAACTAGTTTCATCATATGTTCATCAAGTGGATCAATAATAGCTGAATCTAAACCTCTATCCATAGCCATCATTAAAAAGGCCTGATTTAAGAGAGCTCTGTTTGGTAAACCAAAGGAAATATTACTTAGACCACAGGTAATATGAACATCTGTATCCCATTCAGTGATACCACTAATTGTATCTAAAACCTGGTAACCAAATTTACCATCTACACTGATTGGTTTAATGATGGGATCAATGAATACATTATCCAGTGGAACTCCATCTTTTTCTAAATCATTCATCAGTTTATCAGCTATCTTTAACCTTTGATCAGCTGTTTCCGGCATTCCTTCATCACTTAAACAAAGAGCTACTACTTTAGCATCATATTCTTTAATTAAAGGTAATACCTTTTTATATCTCTCTTCTTCAGCTGTTATAGAGTTAATCATGGGAATACCTTTATGAATTTCAGCTGCTTTTTCAATTGCCTCTTCATTGGGGCTATCTAGAGATAAAGGAGTATCTGTAATTTCCTGTACAGTTTCAACAAGCCAGATTAAATGTTCAATTTCATCCCAGACAAAAGCACCTGAGTTAACATCCACATAAGAAGCACCAGCTTCAACCTGTTGTTTAGCAATATCTTGAATATATTCTGCATCTCTTTCTTCAATCTTTTCTTTTATTACATCACGAGTTGAATTAATTAATTCACCAATAACAATCATATTATCTAGATTACCGAACTTTTAATTCGATAATCTATTCACCTCCCTAACAAGTTTGTTTTATATTTTACCACGGTTTTCCTACCGCAGTAACTTCGATTCTGCTTTCTATAAATAATTTGTCTTCTTCTTTGGTCTCTTCACCCTGTCCTAGGTACTCACTGTATTTATCATCACGTTCAATTACAGTTCTAATATTACTAGCACCAGAACTGGCTGCTCTATTATAAGCTAATTCTTCACCAATGTCTTGACCATAAGACTGTGCCTCTTTAAAATCTTTAAAAAACTTTCTTTCTGTGGGGCTGTGGACTAAAAATCCACCCCCTTCACCTGGTTTAACCATAACAACTATCTTCTCAATAACCTTACCCCCAACAGTACCTACTGCATTAGCAACCTCCGCATAGTCTGGTAAGATTAATTTTGTATTCATTCTTTCAGCTATCTGCGGAAAGTAGGCTTCTACAGGAGCGCCAACTGCAATCAAGGGTAAGTTGCATTTTAAATTAAATTCAATTTTTTGATTGTTCTCACTCAAGTGATTGATCATCTTCTTTAAAAAATACTGGCTGTTTTTGCTGTCAAGAGAAATATCATAACCCTCTTCTGAAATTAATACTTCAGTGATTACAGAACCAATCTGATAATATATTTCTGTAAATACATCATCCATAAAAGTATCAATATCAGTTTCATATCTTTGGGCCATAATTCTTATGCCCAGATTAGCAGCATCTACATCCCACTGTTTATAGTTTCCATTTATATGGAGTAAGTCAGTCGGAGTTAAAGAAGCTCTATGTACAGATCCGACTTTGACTAGGTGATCCCAGGGTAAAATATCCGGGGATTTATCCAGTTTTTTTGCAATATAATATAGTGTGTGTGGTTTTTCTTTTATTAACTTTAAGATGTCTTGTTCTGTTTCAGTTAATTTGAGGTTTTCTGGATCTTTAACATAAGTTAAAACGGTAGTTGGCTGACTGGCAAGAGGATAATAGTTTCTATTTTTAATTTCACTTAACTCATCATGAAGATGGTCATGTTTTTTTACAATCCAGCTTAAAGGGAAGACTTTCTGAGGTCCTATCGATAAAACTCTATCTTTAGAAACCTGTATAAAACTATCTCCTCCAATACCGATTGTAGTTATATCAGCAGCCTTAACCCTGGTCAGCCAACCACCTACTTTTGCCCCTTTTTTAGTTAGACGGGGCTTGCCATCATTTAAGATAGCAATATCAGTTGTTGTTCCCCCCATATCAACAACTATACCATCAGTTATATCGGTCAGGGTTTTTGCACCAATAATGCTGGCTGCTGGTCCGGAGAGAGAAGTCTCTACCGGTTTTTCTCTTGCTTTATCTTCATTTATCAGGGATCCATCCCCTCTTACTACCATAAGTGGGGCTTCAATATCTCTTTTATCTAGACTGTCTTTAACAGCCTGAATTAATTTTGTAATAAGGGGCATCAATCTAGCATTAAAAACGGCTGTTACCGTACGTTCCTTAAAACCCAGCTCTGAACTCAATTCATGAGCACATACTACTGGATAGCCGGTAACTTCTTTGATCAGTTTTTTTACTTCATTTTCCTGTTTAGGATTTCTAATACTTAAATAACCGGATACAGCAAAGGCATCTACTTTTTCTTTTAGCCGGTCTACTTCAATCCGAGCTCTTTTTAAGTCAACTTCTTTTTTAATTTTACCCTTTATATTACAACCACCTTCTAGATTGAAATAATATGGGGTAGGAATTTTATCTTCTATTTCGCGTCCAATTGTAATTAAGCCTACTTCTGCTCCCTGACCTTCCACAATTGCATTAGTAGCCAGGGTAGTAGAAAGCGATACCATTTTAATATCATCTTTATCTATATCTCGAGTTAGATTTTCTACAAGATTTTCCAGACAGTTTTCTATAGCAATACTTAAATCATGTCTGGTTGTAATTACCTTTGTTTTACTATATATTTTACGGGAGTCCATATTAAAAATAACTCCATCTGTATATGTGCCACCGGTATCTATACCTAAAGCCAGGCTAGCCATTGAAAGATCCCCCTTTGACATTAATTGTTAATCTAACTTACTTTCCGCTCTATCAACAATATCTTGTAGTTTCTTTTGTACATCTTTAGGAAGTGGTTCAGGTTCATAGTTTTCTAAGATATCAATTACCTTTTCATTAGCTCTATCAAATAGAGTTTTGCTGCCCTCTTCTTGCCAGTTTTCGAAGAACTGACGTTTAAAGAGATCTGGATAATATGTTTCTTCTTTAAAGTACTTCATGGTATGTTCTTCACCAAGGAAATGTCCGCCTGGACCAACTTTATCTATTAAATCCACAGCTAAGGTATCTTCGTTCACTTCAATTCCTTGAACAATACGACGGGCAAAGCCAATCAGATCATTGTTAATTACAAGGTTCTCTAAAGCAGCTGCATTACCATGTTCAATATATCCTACATCATGGTTTAAGTTAGCTCCAGATTGAGCTGTCATAAGAATTGATAAAGCATCTTCTATAGCAGCCTGTTCATCGACAACTTTGGAATCTGTACAACCGGCTGTACCAAACATCGGTAGATCAAGATAGTTTGATACATCTGCTAAAGCGGCCATCATTAAGTCAAATTCAGGTGCCCCATAGGCAAAGATCGTTGTATTCATATCCATAATTGTAAATACTCCACCCATAATAAATGGATTACCTTCATTGGTTAATTGATTTAAGACCAGACCACTGAGGCTTTCGGCTAAACCATTAGCCATTGCACCTGCTAAGGTAGCGGGTACGGTTCCACCAGCCATGATACAAGGTGTATAAACAACTGGCAGCTGTTTTTTACCGGCCAAAATTAATTTTTGGGCGGCATCTTCTGCATGCTGTAAAGGTGAAATGGGTTCAGCATAAAGGGTCATAAAGGGGTGTCTTCTTAACTCTTCTTCCCCACCTGCAATAACCTCACACATTTCAATTATATCTGCATAACCAGCTACATCATTGGCAGTGATAACAATTGGTTTAGATGTATTATTAACCATAGCCTGGAACTGATGTCTATCATAAACTAACTGAGGTACATCTTGCACAATCCCTAAGGACATTACAAAGTCCATATTTTCTAAGGCATCAATTGTCTTAGTTGCCATTGAAACTGTTTCTTTACTGGCTGGGATTCTATCCTGAGTATAGGGATCGATGAAAAAAGGTGTATCTGATCCAGTACCAAAATATGCATTATTACCGGTAAGTTCCATCACTCTTTTACCGGTTCTACTGTTTGATAAGGTTACTTTAGAAGGAACGGTCCTTAAAGCCCATTCCACTAAACGAGTTGGTATTCTTACTCTATTACCATCTACAAAACAACCTGCATTTTTCATAGTCTCAATTGCTTCATCATCATAATATATTACACCGGTCCGTTCTAAAATTTCTTTTGCGGCACCGAGTATTCTTTTAATTTGATCTTCAGAAAGAACTTCTAAATTATGTGTCGCATTTGCCCTATAATTACTTTGCATCTACTTTTCACCATCCTTTCTTTACTTTCCACTTATCAAGTCAAAAGCTAAGTCTTTAGCTGAGGCCGCATCTGGGGCCCAGCCATCTGCTCCGATTTCATCTGCAAATTCTTTTGTTACAGGTGCTCCACCGACCATGATCTTAACAGAGTCTCTTAAACCTTCTTCTTCTAAAACTTCAATAGTATCCCTCATCGCTAACATGGTTGTTGTTAAAAGGGCACTCATACCTAATACATCAGGTTCATGTTCTTTAACCTGTTTAGCAAATTCATCAGGATCTATATCTGTACCAAGGTTTACTATTTCCAAACCACCACTTTCCATCATCATACCTACTAAATTTTTCCCTATATCATGTAGGTCACCGGAAACAGTTCCTAAAAGTACTTTACCTTCTGAAGGCATTTCACCTTCTAATAGAAGAGGTTTTACAATATTCATACCGGATTTCATTGCTTTTGCTGACATTAATACTTCTGGTACAAACATATCACCTGCTTTAAACCTCTTACCTACTATATTCATTCCATTTATTAAACCTTTATTAATAATCTTATTAGGTTCTACTCCATCATCAACTGCTTTTTGGGTTAATTCACCAACTAAATCCTGTTTACCACTTATAACGGCATCTGCCATCTTTTCAAAATCAGCCACTAATCTATACCTCCCTTAAGCTTGTTAAAAGCTTATTTATTTTTCTTTTCATTGTCTCTATTTGCTTCTCTTTCTTCTGCTTTTTCCATAATCTTATCTATTTTTGCCTTAACTTCATCAGACAGAGGTTTAACTTCATGGTTTTCAACAATCTCATGTACCTTATCTTTAATTCTTTCCCCCATCGTTGAGCTATTAGCCTTAGTTTTCCAACCATCATGTCTCATCCTATTTATCAAGGTTGGGAACCAGGTTTCATTTTTGAAGTGTTTTACAGTATGTTCTTCACCTAAGAAGTGTCCACCAGGGCCAACTTCATCAATTACATCAACTGCTAGATGTTCATCATCTACTTGAATTCCTCTCATAATTCTTTTAACCATACCAATGATTTCATCACCCATTACCAGTTGATCAAGTGAGCCTACCTGTCCAGAAGCAGTATAACCAACATCATGTACCATATTTGCTCCAGATTGAGCAGCCATTAAGATACTCATAGCTGATTCCGCAGCAGCCTGTCCATCTAGGGTATGAGAGTCGGTACATCCCCCGGTACCAAAGATAGGTACTCCCATATAGTGGGCTACTTCTGCAATACCAGCCTGTAATAGATGGAATTCAGGTGAACCATAACTATAGATTGTAGTCTTCATATCCATGATTCCATAAACTCCTCCCATGATGATAGGAGTTCCTTTTCTAACTAACTGTGAAACAACGATTCCAGCAATACTCTCTGAAATACCCTGAACTATTGTGCCTGCCATAGTTGCCGGTGTGGTCGCTCCAGACATAACACAGGGTGTATATACAATTGGTATCTTATTTTTCGCTGCAAATACTACCTTAGCTATTGCTTCTCTTGAGTGTAGTAAAGGAGAAGTAGGTTCAGAATAGAGGAACATAAATGGTTTTTTCTGTAGTTCTTCTAATCCACCCCTTACAGCAGATGCGATATCAATAATATCTTGATACTGATCAATATCAAAACCCCAGTGTACAATAGGTTTTGTAGTATTTTCAACCAAAGTTTTAAAGGCATATACATCAGCAATATTATCAGTTACACCGGTTGGAGTACCTAAGTCCATTGCAAAGTCTATGTTAGGTAGGGCATCTACTACCTTACCTACCCTTTCTGTATCTTCTAAAACCGGTCTTCTTCTTTCACCTGTATCAGGGTCTTTATGATAAGTATTTGTTGGACCGGGTCCATAATATGTTTTGTTATCATGTATATTCAACTTACGATTACCATCTCGGTCATAAAGTAATATCTTAGAAGGGGCACTATTTACGGCCCATTCACTTAAACTTATCGGTATTTTAACTACTTTATCTTCTATCCAGCAGCCCGCTTCTTCTAAATATTCTCTTGATTCATCATCAAATATCTTTACCCCGGTTCTTTCCAGTACTTCGAGGGCTGCATAAAATATTTCTTCTCTTTCCTGCTCAGTTAAAGACTGAAAATTTACTGATTTATTTACATTATATCTTGAGCGTACATATCTACTCATCTTTTCACCATCCTTTCATTACTTTTCATTAATCAATTCAAAAGCTAAATCCTTAGCTGAAGCGGCATCTGGTGCCCAACCATCAGCGCCAATTTCGTCTGCAAATTCTTTTGTTACAGGTGCTCCTCCAACCATGATCTTAACAGAGTCTCTTAAACCTTCTTCTTCTAAGACTTCAATGGTATCTCTCATTGCTAACATGGTAGTTGTTAAAAGAGCACTCATCCCTAATACATCAGGTTTATGTTCTTTAACTTGTTTCGCAAATTCATCTGGATCAATATCTGTGCCAAGGTTAACAATGTCTAGTCCACCACTTTCCATCATCATACCTACTAAGTTTTTGCCGATATCGTGTAGGTCACCAGAAACGGTTCCTAAAAGTACTTTACCTTCTGAAGGCATTTCACCTTCTAATAGAAGAGGTTTTACAATATTCATACCTGCTTTCATTGATTTCGCTGACATCAGAACTTCTGGAACAAACATGTCCCCCGCTTTAAATCTCTTACCTACTACATTCATACCGTTGATTAAACCTTTTTCAATTATTTTATTAGGTTCAACTCCTTCATCAACAGCCTTTTCTGTCAATTCTACTACTGTGTCTTGGTTTCCGCTTATTACAGCATCAGCCATCTTTTCAAAGTCTGCCAATATTATTACCTCCTTATAATTAATAGTTTTTACTTTTTTAAAAATTAATCTAAATTTTGATAACTAATCATGATTAGATTTGTTGAAAAAAATATATAGGGAGGGCTGGAATGTTTTGCACATTCCAGCTTTTACCCCATATATAATTATCTATTAAGCTAATTCTGGTTCTTCTTCCACATCTGAATACTTACCTACACCTTTAGCTTTCTTTTTACGTTCTAGGTGTAAGTCTTTAAGTAAGCAGTAAATCATAAAGAACATAATGACCATAAATGGAAATCCACTGACAACAGATGCAGTCTGTAAGGCTGATAGGCCACCTGTAAAGATTAAGATTGCAGCTATGGCACCTTCACTTATTCCCCAAAATACTCTTAAAGGGCGAGGTGGATTTGGATTTCCACCAGAAGTCAACATACCATTTACATATGTAGCTGAGTCAGATGATGTTATAAAGAATAGTGTGACTGATAGCGTTCCTAAAAAGATAAGGAATTTAGAAAGCGGCAGCGTTGCTAAAGCTGCATAAAATCCGGCAGCTTCACTTTCCTGCACCGCTTCAATAAGGCCTTGTCCTCCTTCGCCAAGTGCAACATGAAGTCCAGTTCCACCAAATACTGCAAACCAAATTAAACTTACTAATACGGGTACAAACAAGGATCCAATAACGAATTCTCTAATGGTTCTACCTTTAGAAACACGAGCAATAAAGGTTCCAACAAAAGGTGCCCATGCAATCCACCATGCCCAGTAGAAAATCGTCCAGGCAGGCAACCAGGCATTATCCATTATTGCATCTGACATAAAGGACATTTCCACAATGTGCTGCAAGTATTGTCCCATTGAATTAGTGAATAATCTTAATATAAAGAGAGTAGGTCCTATTAGAACAACAAATATCATTAATATGGACATTATCCATACATTAACTTTACTTAGATATCTAATTCCTTTATCTATACCGGTTATGGTTGAAACTACAGCAGCGGCTGTAACCACAATGACAACTACAATCTGGGCTCCCGTTGAGGCAGAAGCAATCCAGTTTAGCTGTGCTAATCCGGCCACGATTGACATTGCGCCTAAACCTAAAGATGTGGCCAGTCCAAAGAGGGTAGCATATACACCAATTATATTTATTAATCTACCCCAACCTGTATCTAGGTTGTCTTCTCCAATAATAGGTTCTAAGGTTGAACTTAATAGCATTGGTAGTCCTTTGTGGTATGAGAAATATGCTAAAGACCCACCAACTATGATGTAAATCGACCAGGGATGAATACCCCAGTGGAAAAAGGAAAGTCTCATTGCATTAATAGCTGCCTGTTGGGTTTCAGCAGTTGCATTGGCTGCTGCTCCTGTGGCAGGCCAGATATAATGCCAGATCGGTTCTGATACACTCCAAAATACAAGTCCGATTCCCATCCCAGCACTGAACAACATTGAAAACCATTCAAACCGCGTATATTTTGGTTCTTCATCTGGTTCACCTAACTTTATATCACCAATTTTGCTGAGCATTATATACATGGCTACTAATACAAATATGGTACCACCAAGCATAAAGGACCAGCCCAACTGTTGGGTTATAAAATTAAATGATACATCAGCGGCTACTCTTAGGCTTTCAATTCCAAATACTCCCCAGAACACAAATAATATGGTCAAGATAAAGGCAATCCAAAAAGTCTTATTCTCTGACCAGGATTTTTGCACTAATATCACTCCTTATAATTTGACCCACTACTCGACTATTCGTTTTTTACTAATAACCAAAATAAGAAAGTATTAAATGAATGTCTTCACCCCTTGTAAACTAGTTTTAGTTGTATTTTTTAATCACCCCCCTTAAAGTTACTATGACTCATATTTCAAATATAATAAATTTTCTTAATTTTTAGATTATTTTTATTTAAACAAAAATCTAAAAATTATTTATATTAACTTTTAGTTAGGGTTTTATCATGTATAATTGAACTTATGTACTTCATAAAAATTTCAGTTGCTTGTGTAGAGTTATATTCAAGGCGGTTATTAACCATTAAGGATAGCATACCATGGTAAATAAGCCTTATCCGCTCGTCTACTTCTTCAGCTACTTCTGTTGTGAAGTAACCTGCTTCTATACATGGACTAATATGGATTGAACATCTTTTGGAAAGTTCGGATTCCAATAACATGGGAATGTATCTTTTTGGTATATTATCTAACTCTTCCGGGAAAAGTTTATAATATTTTTTAAATAAATTTTCGGAATTATCTCCGATATTCTCAGTAAATATCGCATAAAATATATTTGGATTTTCAAATGAATTCTTTGCAAAACACTCCCAGATTAAAAGATACTTATCTAATTCATCCTCACTTTTATTTAAATAAAATGGGATAGCTTTTACATAATCATCTAAATAACTGATCGAACCAAAAAATATTAATTGATTTAAATTATCAAAATAATTATAAATTGAGGCACTATTGTATCCTGCTTTTTTAGCAATTTTACGTATGGTAACATTCTCAATACCCTCTTCTTTTATCACCTTCCTTACAGAATTGATAAATGCCCTTAGGATTCTCTTCTTTTTGATATCATCTTTATCAAATTGAATCATATAATCACTTCTCCATTTTGGGAGTCAAATTATTTAATTTTTTTACTAAATTTTTTTCAGATGGGTATTTATTAGTAATTATTCTTACTATTTTAAACATGTTTAATTATTAACCACGTTTTCCTATTTCTTTATCGTAATAAAAAATCCTTCTTTTTTATACAAGTTATTATTATCACAAAAGATTTTTTAATCTTGAAAACTAAACTTGTTTGTTATATCATTACATTGTTAAGAAATAAATAAATATTTAAACTACTATGTAATTATTATTCTAGTACAATAACAAAGGGTGATTATAAATATTATGATAGATTTTGATAAAGATGATGTAAAAATAAAACGGATAATAAAGGTATTTGTAAGTTCTACTATTGAGATTATCAAAGAGGATGGTCTTGATGCTGTTACGGTAAGAGAAGTAGCAAAAATTTCAGGCTACAATCCTGCTACAATCTATAACTATTTTGATAATAACAGGCAACTTATTTTCTTTGCTTCTTTAAACTTTATGAAAGATTATTTCAAAGAAATTGAAAATATTATTGACCGGGATAAGGATCCTTTAGACAACTATATGCAATTATGGAGTAAATTTTGTTATTTCTCCTATAAAAATCCTAAAATTTATTATTCAATCTTCGGTGAGAATATTGATGAAGACCCAGAAGTTTTAATAGAAAAATACTTTAAACTCTATCCTGAGGACTTTAAATATTCCCCAGCCGATTATCTACCTGTCCTTACAGATTCATTTGCTGAAAATAATATTACTAAACCATTAAAGGAATGTGTTAAAAACAATTGTTTTACTTTTAAACAAGCTCAAAAGATTGATGAAGTAAATATGTTTTTCTATCAAGGCATGTTGTCTTTACTGGTTAATAAGAGGGTCTCCTATTCTGTTGAACAAGCTACTCAAAAAACTGTTGATCATATTCAACAGGTCATTAATAATGTTATTAATGAAGAAAAAGAAAAATTAAAAAAAATTGAGTTTTAATTATTTGACATAACGTATTAATTTAAAGGAGGAATTTTTATGAGAGAGGTTTATTTGGACAATGCAGCTACTACCCGATATAAACCACAAACTGTTATTGATAAAATGACAAATTTTATGACAGAACTAAACTGCAGCCCCGGACGCGGTGGTTATGAATGTGCAATACAGGCTGGCCGTGAAATCATGGATACTAGATTTCTAATCTCTGATTTCTTTAATGCTGGGGAAGTAGAAAGTATTCTCTTTACAAAAAATGTAACTGAATCCCTAAATATATTAATAAAAGGTCTTTTAAAAGAAGGTGACCATGTTGTTACTACTTCTCTTGAACATAATGCAGCCCTTAGACCTTTAAATCAATTAGAAGAAAAAAACATTATTGAAGTTAGTTATGTTCAGGCTGATAAAAAAGGTATATTAAATCCTTCTTTAATAGAAGAGGCTATTCAAGATAATACTAAATTAATTATCTTAAACCATGCATCTAATGTAACCGGTACAATTTTACCGGCTGAAGAAGTAGGAAAGATTGCTAAAAAGCACGATATATTTTATGCTTTAGATACTGCACAAACAGCCGGAGTTATTGATATTAATTTTAAAAAATTTAATCTTGACTTTTTAGGCTTTACTGGCCATAAAAGTCTATTAGGTCCCCAGGGTACAGGGGGAATGGCTATTAGTGAAAGGTTAGCCGAAGAAATGGAAACCCTAATTGCCGGAGGTACAGGTAGTATGTCTGAAACCGTCAAACAACCTGATTTTTTACCTGATAAGTTTGAAAGCGGTACTCTTAATACTCCTGGTATAATTGGACTTAAAGCTGGTATAGAGTATATAAATAAAGTAGGAATTAAATCAATACATAACCATGAAATTAGATTATTAAAGATGTTTTTAGATGAATTAAAAAATATTGATAAAATAACTGTATACGGATCAACTGATATAAATAAAAAAGTGCCTACTGTTCCCTTAACTATCAAAGGTTATGACTTGGGTGAATTAGGTTTTAAACTGGCTGAAAAGTTTGGAATTATGGTCAGATCTGGTCTACACTGTGCTCCTTTAGCCCATAAAACTATTGGCACTTTTCCCGATGGTGCTTTAAGATTTTCAATTGGGTGGCATACTACTGAAGAAGACATTGAATATACTTTAGAAACTTTAGCTAAATTATAATAAATGACAATACTCATAATTTAATATATAAATGCGGGTGATTTCATGGAAAATAAGCTGAATACAAAAGAAAAAACATCTATAGTATTTAAAAAGCTAGTACAAAGGTATAAAAAACATGATATCTCAGCTTATTCAGCCTTGATGGCTTTCTTTTTAACACTTTCATTATTTCCTTTTTTAATTATCCTCTTTGCTGTTTTAGGTCAGCTTTCTTTAGATACAAACTGGATCATCAGTGCACTTGAACTGTTTTTTCCGGCAGAAGTACATGGACTTGTCATGGAATTTATAAGACAGAACATTATTTTAAAAGACTTTAGTGTTCTGTCTTTATCTGTTATTGGTGCCCTTTGGGCTTCTTCACGAGGAATAAGGGCTTTGATGCTTTCTCTTAATATGGCTTATGAAGTAAAAGAAACTAGAAATTATTTTTTAGTTAAATTAATTGATATCTTATATACATTATTAATTATTATTGGAATAGTCTTTTTACTTACTTTACCAAATATCGGAAGAGAATTTTTAAGATATGTAGATAATTATATTACAATTGACCCTCAGATTATTGAACTAATCGGTATCTTTAAACTTACAGCCTTACCTATAACAATTGTCTTTATTATAACTACTTTATATATGCTATTACCCAATCGCAAACAAAGCTTTAAAAAGGTTATTCCAGGTACTGTCTTTACTATAGTGGGCTGGACCCTATTATCATATCTATTTTCTCTTTTCATTAACTATATTGCTAACTATTCCTTGATCTATGGTTCGCTGTCCACAATTATAATCTTAATGCTTTGGCTTTACTTTTCAAGCATAATCCTAATTCTAGGTGGAGAATTAAATTCAGTGGTAAAAGAACTGTGACTTAAATTCTTTTTAAAATTTTTAAAATTTAAGGGGTATAACCAATGAGTGATATGGTCAAACATGTAATTATTGGGGATTTGCTGGGTACTATCTCAGCTTATTTTAATAAACCAATTATAAATAACAGTGTATTTGCTTTTGGACTTGGCTTTTTAAGCCATGCTATCTTAGATTATATAGAAAATGACTATGTAGTTAATTGGTTTAATAAAAGTGAATTATTTGATGCCTTACCTTTTATTGTTTTTCAAATAACAGTAACCGCTATTTTGCTTTGGATATTTATATATAATAATAGGAAATATAGTAGTGAATATACAAATTTAAGAATAATTGCAGTAATAGGTGCAATCTCACCTGATTTAATTGATGCCCTCTATTCTGTTATTTACCCAGCTGCCTGGTATAGTGGTAAATTAATCTTTCCCTGGCATTCTTTACAGGTTGGTTCACAAAAATTTATTATGTCTATGTATACAACAATGGCTATTACAGTTATATTTATAATCGTAAGGTACTTATTTTATAAATATCTTTTTACAAAAGATTTAATATATCCCGAAGTAAAAAAACTTCACCTTGAAAAGTCTCCGGTTGAAAAAAATTTTAAAAATTAAATCTACCTTATAATCCAGTCCCTCGGGACTGGATTTATTCTTTTCTCCTCTTCTTTATAATAATCATCTAAGTAAATATATAATTTATTGATTGACATTTTGATAAAATAATTTGCAAAATCTTTACAATTTCTTTATATTAATTTTTACTTTAGCTGTTAATATATAGGTAAAGGAGTGGAGAACAATGTTGAAAGTTTTAAATTATACAATAGATATATTTCTAATTGGCTACACGCTCTACTTTCTAATTTTTGTATTACTAGGTCTAAAAACAAAAAAGAATAAAAATTTTAAAAAACCCAAAAACAAATTTGCAGTTGTAATCCCTGCTCATAATGAAGAAAAAGTTGTTGGGCATTTAATTAAAAATTTAAAAAAGTTAGATTATCCTAACAATCTTTATGATATATATGTAGTTGCTGATAACTGTGAAGACAGTACAGCAAACAAAGCTAAAAATCTGGGAGTTAATGTTTTCAAGAGATTTAATCAAAAAAATAAGGGTAAAGGATATGCTTTAAAATATGCCTTTAGACAACTTGGATTTATACAGGGCAATACTGAATATGATGCAGCAGTAGTTTTTGATGCAGATAATTTAGTAAAAGAAAACTTCTTAAAGGCAATGAATACCAGACTTTTACAAGGAGAAAAAATTATTCAGGCCTACATAGATGCAAAAAATCCAGACGATAATTGGGTTACTGCAACTTTTTCTATGATGTTTTGGATTAATGATAGATATAATCTCCTATCTAGATTTAATGTAGGGTTATCAAGTGTATTAATGGGAACTGGCATGTGTATTTCTAAAGAATCTTTAGCTGAAATAGGCTGGGATACGGTTACCTTAACCGAAGATTTAGAATATTCAATTCAGGCTTTACTTAAAGATACCAAAACTACTTTTGCACGGGAAACTAAAATTTTTGATGAAAAACCTGTTTCCTTTTATGCAAGCTGTCGTCAGAGACTAAGGTGGGGACGAGGTCAACTTTCTGTATTATTTAAGTATATTCCTAAAATGATGTTACAGGGGATCAAAGATTTAAATATAGTAAAGATAGATTCTGGTTTAAGATTAATTCAACAACCATTCTTAATGTTTTACTTTGTTGTTACCTTACTAAGAATATCATTCCCAGCTACTTTTAATTCACCTCTATTTAATCTATTTATTCGTAATATTAAAACTCTTGGTTTTATATTACCACTTATGCCTTATCTCATACCATCATCGGTTTATTTCTTAGATAATTTGTCGTTTAGTTCTTTTAAATATATAGTATTCTTTCCCATCTTTATGTACTCCTGGATATTGATTCTTTATTATGCTCTCTTTACATTGGATAATAAAAGCTGGCTACCTACTAAACATTTTAGAAATGTTAGTCGGGATGAATTACAAAAGGATCTAAACTAAGAAGTTAAAGGCAACCTCGCGGTTGCCTTTAAAATAATTAAATTGAAAGATCATTGTTTATTTCTTTATATTCTATATTTTTTTCATTATATTTATTTTCTATAATTTTTTTGATATCTTTTTTTAGTTCTTCTGTCCTTACTGACCCAAAAATACTAACTACTCCATTATCTGAAGTTACATTTACATTAGGTATACCGCGTAGGGTTGGTTGTTCATTTAGAGCATTTTTGGCTTCTTTTTGCAACAACTTATCATTATAATTTGTGCCAAAAATCATAATGATCCCTCCTTTCTTAGCTTCTAATACTATTATACTACTTTCTTCTAATAATATTAAATAATATTATTATCAAATTACTATAAATGATCTGTAAAAAATTTGTAAAATTTTTAAAGGTAAGACCAAATTAATATTGAAATATTTATATAACAGTAATTAAAAATATGGGGAGATACTATGGATTTATATAATAAAAAAATTCTTGTCATTGAAGATGATCAACATATTTTTGCAGTTATCAAAGCTATGTTTAAACAATATAAAAGTAATACTTTAATTTTAAAAAAAGATGGAGCCAGCGGTTTAAAGGAAGCCCTAAATAATAATTATGATTTAGTCCTTTTAGATATTATGTTACCCAAAAAAGATGGTTGGGAAGTATGTAAAGAAATAAAAAGTAAAAAAGAAAATTTACCAATTATTATTTTAACGGCTAAAAGTGAAGAAACTGATAAGGTTTTAGGTTTAGAGATCGGGGCTGATGACTATGTTACCAAACCATTTAGTCCGCGGGAACTAACTGCTAGGATTAAAGCTGTTCTTAGACGTTATGAAAAAATTACTAATAATAAAAATGCTGCTCTATATTTTGATAATCTCAATATGAAAATAGATCCTGATGAATACACTGTTATTGTAGCAGGTGAGAATATTTCTTTTACCCCCAAAGAATTTGAGCTCCTCTCCTATTTAGCCCAAAATATTGAACAAGTATTTACAAGGGAACAACTTTTAGAAAATATCTGGGGTTTTGAAAAACTAACTGAAACTAGAACTATTGATGAACATATCAAAAGAATAAGAAAAAAACTTAATGAATCTGAGATCAGTTTTCAACCTATAAAAACAGTTTGGGGAGTTGGGTATAAATTTTCCACCAGAAAGGAAAATAATAATGATTAAAAAGCTATTTAATATTAATAGTATCTTAGGAAGACTCATGGTTTCCTATTTAATTGTAATTTTTCTTTCCCTCGCAGTTATCGGTATAATGTTTGGTTATTTGGTTCAAAATTACTATTATGGACTAAAAGAATGGGAAGCAACCAACAACAGTCGGAGAATAGCTTCACTTGTAAGTGAAAATATTGGAGAAGCTAATATACTTTTAACTGATGATTTTAGTATTGATAGTACAAGAGCAAAAATTATCACAATTGCCCGTTCAACAAATATGGATATTGGACTTATAGACAGAAACGGTGAAATGGTTTTAAATGTACCTTCGATTGAAGCAAATCTTTCCTTAGAAAAACAGGAATTAGACCATGTTTTATCTGGTAATGCATTTACAAAAAAAATTATGGGGCCTGATTATAGGCATTTACTGATGGCTATCCCCTTAATTAAAACAGGTGACAATGATATTAAAATTGTGAGTAATCAACTGAAAGAAGATAAAAATAATGTTGTGGGAGCTGTTTTAATTCAAACACCTTTAGGTAACATCGGTGCTACTATAAACAATATTATGAAACTTATCCTCTACTCTTTTTTAGTGGCCTTAGCTGCTGCTATATTTTTAAGTATTTCATTTTCAAGAAAGATTACACATCCCATCGATAAAATTAAAGAAGCTGCTTTAAAAAGTACAGAAGGTAATGTACAAAAGGTTGAACTACCTGAAAATAGTACCGAAGAAATTAATCATCTCGCTAATACCTATAATTATGCTGCTAAACAAATTAATAAAACCTTAGAAAAACAAAGATCTTTAGAAAATATGCAAAAACAGTTTGTTGCAGATGTCTCACATGAATTTAGAGCTCCCTTGACTTCAATAAAGGGATTTTTAGAAATTTTGTTAGAACAGGACCTAAGTAAAGAAGAAAGACAAGAATATTTGAATATTATGTATAAAGATTCTCAACATTTAGAAAAGCTACTCAATGATCTTTTAGAGCTTTCTAAATTGGATACCACCAATGATTCTTTAGATAAAAAATCTACGGCTCCCAAAATATTATATGATAAAGCATTAAAATCTCTAGCTGGCATAATAGAAAATAAAAATATTGAGATTGAAAAAAAAATTGAACCTGACTTACCTGAAATAGATATTGATAGAAATAAAATGCATCAGGTTTTAATTAATTTAATTGAAAATGCTGTAAACTATTCACCTGCTAATAGTCAGATTACTTTAAAAGCTGAAAAAGCAACAGAAAATAACTTCAAAGTTAAGTTTTCTATTATTGACAATGGTATAGGTATACCAGAAGAAGAATTAGATAATATTTGGGAACGCTTTTATAAAATTGACTCTGCTCGAAGCAGGGACAATCATAAGGGAAGTGGTTTAGGATTAGCAATTGTCAAGGATATTATTGAAAAACATGCTGGTAAAATCAAGGTAGAAAGTACAGTAAATGAGGGCTCAAAGTTTATCTTTAAAATCTAGTTATTTAAGACAAAAACATGTGAATAATTTGACATCTTGGGCCTGTGATGTTAAGATTAATAACTGTTGATAACTACAAAATAAGAGGTGAATAAAATAATGTCAGTAATTGAAAAAGCGAAAGAATTAGGTCAAGAACTTGTTGATTCAGAAGAATATAAAGAACTTAAAAGAAAAGAAAGTGCTTTATATGATGACGAGGAAGCTACTTCTTTATTAGAAGAATATGAAAATATTAATAAGCAGTTACAAATGGCACGTGCTAATGGTCAGGAAGTAAATGATGATCAACAGAAAAAAATGCAGAGTCTGCAAATGAAAATGGAAAATAATCCTTCTATTAAATCTTATATTGAAAGTCAAAAGAAATTTAATGAAGTTATGAGTTCTGTAAATAAGATAATCAATGGTTATATTACAGGCGAACAGCAAGAACAAGAAGCTGCTCAAGACCAAGGATCAAGTAATATTATAACCTAACATAAAATAGTATAATAATTATAGATGTATTAAAAGGTTCCCCGAAAAATTGGGAACCTTTTTTATTTATCTGAAATTTTTAGGCATTTAATCCAGCTAGATAACCGGTAGAAAAAGCAATTTGTAAATTAAATCCACCTGTATAAGCATCTACATCAATAATCTCACCTGCAAAGAATAATCCTCTTATTAATTTTGATTCCATAGTTGAAGGATTAATTTCATTAACTTCTACTCCACCTGCTGTTATAATCCCTTCATTAAATGAACTATAGTCTTTTATTGTATAGTTAAACTCTTTTAATAAACTAATTATTTTTTCTCTTTCTTGCGAGTTAATCTGATTTACTTTCTTTCTTAAATCAATACCGGTTCTCTTCAAAAAGATAGGAATTATTTTTGATGGTAATAAATCATCTAAAGAATTTTTAAAATCTTTATTGGCATATTTTTTAAAGTCCCTTTGCAGCCTTCTATCAAGGGTTTCATGGTCTAAAGCCGGTTTTAAATCTATGGAAAGTAAATAATTTTTATTTTTTACTTCCTTTAAATTTGAACTAGCTGACAGAATAACCGGACCTGATACACCATCTTCTGTAAATACTAAATCCCCAAAGTCTTCATAAATAACTTCACTATGAGGATCTTTTATTTTAATTGCTATATTTTTTAAGCTTAATCCTTCTAACTTTTTAGTTTCATAACTTTCATATAGTTCAAAAGGAACCAAAGAAGGATATAGTGGATTAACTGTATGGCCTAAATCCTCAGCCATTTGATAACCTTCCCCTGTAGAACCAGTTGGTCGATAAGTATATCCCCCTGTTGCTAAGATAACCGTTTTACTTAAATGAACAGTTCCATCAGATGTTTCAATACCTTTAATTTTACTATTTTCAGTTAATATTTGCTCTACTTTTTGATATTCGATTATAACATTATTCCTTCTTAAATATTTTTTTAATGTTTTAGTAACATCACTTGCTTTATCAGAAGTAGGAAAAACTCTATTACCTCGTTCCACTTTTGATCTTAAGCCTAAATCTTCAAAAAAATTAATTAATCTCTCACTATCCATAGTATAAAATGCACTATATAAAAAGTTGCTGTTATTAACAACATTTTCAATAAGGGTATTAACATCTGCTTGATTAGTAAAGTTACATCTACCTTTACCTGTAATATATAACTTTTTACCTAATTTTTCATTTTTCTCAAATAACTTTACTTTCTTTTCTCTACTACCAGCAGTACCGGCCGCCATCATGCCCGCCGGTCCGCCTCCTATTACTATAACATCATCCATTTTTTCACTCCATTTATTTTCCATACTTATTTACATATTTTTTGATACCTTCTAAAGCTTTTTTAATATTTTCGCGAGGAGTTGCCAGGTTCATACGCAGAAAACCTGCCCCACCACCACCAAACCAGTTACCCGGTTCTAAAGCAACACTATAGTCTTTTACCAATATTTCATTAATATCTTCAGAACAAGTTTCTATATCTCGAAAATCTAACCAAAAAAGATAAGTTCCTTCTGGTTTTGAATAGTTTACTTCCGGTAAATTTTCATCTAAATAATTAGCGGTATATTCAATATTTTCTTTTAGATACTTTAGTTGCTCCTTTAGCCAGGGTTTGCCCTTACTATAGGCAGCTTCCATAGCGGTAAGTCCAAAAATATTACCTGCTCCCACTAGATGATCTTTTACACTCATAAACTTTCTTCTAATCTTTTTATTAGGAATTACAGCAAAAGAAGTATGCAGCCCGGCTATATTAAAGGTCTTACTCGGCGCCATTAAAGTAATACTTCTTTTTTCTATCTCTTTTGAAAGACTGGCTGGTGGAATATGTTTATTATCTTCAAAAATGAAGTCTGCATGAATTTCATCCGATACTAATATCAAATCATTTTCTATAACAGTTTGATTTATCTTTTTTAATTCCTTTTTATTCCAGACCCTGCCCACCGGATTATGTGGATTACAAAGCAAAAACATTTCTGCCCGCTTACAGCCTTCTTCACTCTCTGGTGATATACTTGTTTTTAAGTCCTCAAAATCTATAGTATAATAACCTTCTTGATTAATTAATTGATTATTTACAATCTGTCTACCAGTATTATTGATTGTTGAAATAAAGGGAAAATAAACCGGGGTTTGAATGATTATTCCATCGCCTGGTATTGTTAGGGCGCGTATTGCTATATTAATAGAAGGTACTACCCCATTAGCATATACAATCCATTCTTTTTTTATTTCCCAATCATACTGTTCTTTAACCCACTTAATAATAGTGTTTGTCAACTTCTCAGAAGGATAAGTATAGCCAAACACACCATGTTTAACTCTTTTTTTAATTGCCTTTTTTATCTCCGGAGCTGTTTCCCAATCAGAATCAGCCACCCAAAGTGGAAGACATTCTTTTTTATCAAAGTATTGATCAGTCATATCCCATTTGATTGAATCAGTGCCGGTTCTGTCAATCTTCTCATCAAAGTTATATTCCATGGTTTTACCTCCATTTCATTATTCCGTTTCTTCATAAAAAGCAGTAAGTAGCTTTATCATTGATTCATGATCAGCTAAACCATAAAGTTCTCTTATGGAATGCATTGATAAAACTGGATTACCAATATCAACAGATTTAACTCCCAGATGCCTTAAATTCAACGGCCCTATGGTAGAGCCTCCTCTTTCATTAGAATGGTTAACAAAGTTTTGATAAGGTACCTTATTTTCTTTAGAAAGCTTTTTAATATATCCACCAGTATAACTATCAGTAGTGTATCTACGATTACTACTTATTTTTAAAACAGGACCTTTGTTAATCACTGGTTTATTAGTAGGATCATGTTTATCTGCATAATTAGGATGAACGGCATGCGCCATATCTGCTGAAACCATAAATGTATTTTCGATTATTTGTAAGTAGTCTTCTCTTGTGCCTTCTAAGGCGTAAACTATTCTTTCTAATAAATTACTTAAAAGTGGAGAATCAGCCCCCACCTCTGTATTACTGCCAATCTCTTCATTGTCAAAAAGTACTAATAATTTAAAATTAGAATCTTTGCTATTAAGTAGTGCTTTTAAACCAGCATGAGCCATTCCAAGATCATCAATTTGTCCAGCACTTAAAAATTCCTGCTCACTACCCATAATTATGGGATCTTCAGTATCTCTAAGATAAAGATCAAAGTCCAGAATTTTATCACCAGACATATTTAATTTTTTACCAATTAGATCTAATAGATAACCTTCAATATCTTCATCCTCATTTAAAGTTTTCATCATAGGTATTAGATCTTTTTGTTTATCAATTTCTTTCCCCTTATTAACATCACGATTAAGATGAATTGCTAGATTGGGAATGATCATTAAGGGGTCTTTAAAATTTATATTTATATTTTTTAAATTACCATTTTCAAGTACACTAACTCGACCGGCTAAAGTTAAAGGGCGGTCAAACCAGGTATTTAATATTGGTCCTCCATAAACTTCTGTATTTAACTTTAGATAATAGTCTTCATCTTTAAATTCAGGCTGGGGCTTTATTTTAAGGGAGGGACTATCAGTATGAGCGCCTACAATTTTGAAACCACTATCCAAATTTTGCTTATTACCAGTGGTAAAAGCTATTACGGCTGAATCATTTTTGATTACATAATATTTTTTATTTTCCTTTATGTTCCATTTGCTTTTTATATCTAACTTTTCAAAATTATTTTTTTCAAGTATTTCGACTGTTTCATCTACAACATGAAAGGGAGAAGCACCATTTTTTAGATATTCTATTAAAGATTTAGTATTCTCATATTTCATTTTTACTCTCCTTCCTTTTCATTTTTTACGGCTTCAATACCATTTAATATCGAATCAGATACTGCTTTAGCGGCCAATACACCAGTTTTATTAATATCTGCTTCTACTTGATTAGTTGTAAAAACAAATATCATATCTCCATCATACATAGTATGCACAGGATTTACGGTTCTAGCTAATCCATCATGTGACATTTCAGCTACCTTTTTTAACATTGCTTTTGATAACTTTACATTTGTAATTACAACACCTAAAGTAGTATTTGTTCCAAATAGATCCATGATTTCATTTTCTAAAATATCTTGATAGGAAATATAGCCGGACTCACCTTTTATACCTGCTATTATTTCTCCATTTGCAGGGTTAACTATATTACCAACTGCATTACAGACAGTTAAAGCTGAAACCTTAATTTCATTTGAATTACTTTCTGCATAGCCTAATCCTGATTTAGAAGCTTTATCCATACCCAATAATTTACCACAGGTAGCTCCGGTCCCTACACCTTTTGCCCCTATTGTAAATTTATTATCAGCATTACTGCAAGCATAATATCCTTCATTACTGCTCGGTCTTATACCTTTATGCTTATAATTTAAATCAAAGATAACACCGGCTGGAACTATCGGAACTTTTGCTATCCCGGTATCAAACCCAATATTATTTTCTTCTAAGTACTGCATAACTCCATCAGCTGCTGATAAACCGAAAGCACTTCCCCCGGTTAATAAGACAGCATTAATTTGATCCATGCGAGTGGTTGGTTCCAATAAGGCAAGTTCCCGACTGCCTGGGCCGCCTCCCATTACACTAACTGAACCCGCTAACGGTTTATCAAATAATGCTACTGTACAACCTGTGCCGGCTGTTTTATCAGTATAATTTCCAACTTTGACTTGAGGAAAATTATTAAGTTTTATTTCCATAAATTATCCTACTCCTTAGAAGCTAATGCTTTTATTGCATAAGCAATTATTTTAGCATTTTTATATAAATCTTCTAGACCAATATATTCATCTTTTTGATGTGCTAATTCTTCTTGACCAGGAAATAATGCGCCAAAAGCAACTGCTTTTGGAACTGCTCTTGCATATGTTCCGCCACCAATCGCAATTGGTTCGCTCTCTTCATCCCCAGTTACCTGTCTATATACTTCCATTAAATTCTGCACTAAATGGTCATCTTTCGGTACATAAAGTGATTCCTGATGGTTTTTCATTTCAAGATAAGCATCATAACTATCAATTGAATTTTTTATGCCTTCTAAAACTTCCTCTTTATTTTTTGTAACTGGATATCTAATATTAACAGTAGTCTGTACAAGATTATTTTCTAAATTAATCTGTCCAACATTAAAAATTAATTTACCAGATACTTCATCAGTCAACTCACAACCGATTCTTTCACCATAATAGTCCATACCAATTTTACTATTATAAAAATCAACAAATTCTCCAATACTAACCTTATCTAGTTCACCAAGAAAAGCCATCATTCTCGCAATAGCATTTTCTCCTTTTTCAGGCATACTACCATGAGCAGATACACCACTACTTACAATTTTAAACTTCTTATTATTTATTTTGTCTATTTCAAATTCATAGTTAGTCTTATCTGTAAAGTTTTTAAATGCTTTTTTTAAAGACTGTGCAAAATCTGTTTTTATTAAAGCTTCACAAGAATCTGGAACCATATTAGGTGCATTACCACCTTTTAGAGAAAGAACTTTATATTTAAAACCATTCTTTGTCATATCTTCTTCATCATCGATATCTAATTCATAATTAATATCAAATATTAAAATACCTTTTTCGGCATGGATAACCGGATATTGAGCATCAGGACTAAAAGCCATGTCCGGTTTGGGTTCTTTTTTAAAGTAATATTCTAAACCTTCCCAACCGCTTTCCTCATCTGTACCTAATATCAATCTAACCTTTTTATTAAGTTTAATATCACTTTCTTTTATAGCTTTTAGGGCATATAGGGAAGCAATCGCTGGTCCTTTGTCATCAATAGTACCTCTACCATACATCTTATCATCGTGTATTTCTGCTGCGTATGGTGGATAAGTCCAATTAGTACCCTCTGGTACTACATCAAGGTGACAGAGAATTCCTAACATTTCCTCTCCCTCACCAATTTCAACATGACCCGCATAGCCATCCACATATTTTGTAGGCAAACCCAGCTTTTCTGCTAACTCTAAAAACTTTCTTAAACTTTTGTCTACCCCTTCGCCAAATGGCATACCTTCTTGTGCTTTTGCTTCCACACTTTTAATTTCAACTATCTCCTGTAAAGAACTAACAATATCTTTTTTATAACTATCTACTTTTTGCTCTAATACTTTACTCATTATTTTTACCTCCTCGGTTAATAAAGTTTGCTAAAATTAATCCTGTTATAGGTACTAAAACAGGAAAAAATGTATATTTGAAATATTCAAGGGTATGTACTCCTAGAATACCCATCATCATAAGTGCATTAATGTTCCAGGGGATTAAAGGTGACAAAATCAAACCTGAATCACCTAATGATCTACCTAATATACTCCGCGGTACTTTTAATTCATCATACTTACTTCCCAACATCTTGCCTGGTAAAAATACACCTAAAAGTTGATTACAACTTAGAGCAGCAGTAATAAAGGAAGATGCCATAGTAACAGATATAAGCTGGCTTCGATTATCAATTGCTTTAATTATCTTATTTAAAATAGTATTTAAAATACCAAGTTTTTCTAAAAGGCCCCCTAATACCACTGCCAGAATAATTAAAGAAACAAGATCAAGCATACTAGCCAATCCGCCTCTGGTTAGTAGTTTATTTAATAAAGCAATATTAGTTTCACCACTAGCACCAGCATAAAGAGTATCAATTACTCCTTTAATATTTATTCCACTCACAAAAAAAGCAATAAAAGATGATAAAATCAGATTAATTATTAAATTTAAAATAGTAGGAACTCTTTTAATAGCCAATATAATGATCATTAAGGGTGGAATTAACATAAAAAATGAAATTAAGTAATTATTTATTAAACCATCTAAAAGCAGATTAATTTGAGATATATCATAAGAAAAGCCGTTATATCGATAACCTAATATAAAATAAATAATTGCTGAGAGTACAAATGGAGCCCAAAATGTCTTTAACATTTCTTTTATCATATCATGCAGATCACTTTCCGCACTATGAGCTGTAAGTATTGCTATAGAAGAGAGAGGTGACATTCGATCTCCCACATATGCACCTGAAATAATTGAACCAGCCGCTAAAGGTAGAGAAATTCCCATCCCCTGGGCAATACTAATTAAGGCCAGTCCCACTGTACTTACAGTTCCAAAGGCAGTACCAATCGCAATAGAGACCATAGATGAAAAAATGAAACTTATTACATAAAAATATTGGGGTCTTAAAAATCTTAAACCATAATAAATCATGGTAGGAACTGTTCCACTTTCAATCCAGATTCCAATAATCATCCCAATAAGCATAATTATAATAAGCACATTCCCTATTTTGGCAAAACTAGAAAACATCATTTCTTCTAGTTCATTCCATTTAAAACCCCAGTAAAGTGCTAAAAACAAGGTGAATGTTAGTTCCATTATTAAAGGAATATGAATGGGAGCATCCCATAGTAAAACAGCTAAAATTAAAAATATGATCATAGAAATAACAGGAATTATTGCTTTGTTAAAAGTTATGTTAATTTTTTTCATTTTTATCACCGAATTTTGTATAAAATTATAAAGGATTATATTTTTTATTCAAGAAGTTATTTTAAAGATAAACTAATTATTTGCATGGTTTTAGGAGGTTTGCAAGATGTATGATATTATTGAACAAAATATTAAGGTTAATCCCCTTGCTGAAGAGATTCAATTAATGGGTTCAAATAAAGATCTTATTATTCTAATTCATGGTTATACAGGTTCTCCCCGAGAAATGTCAGAACTAGGTCATGCTTTATATGAGGAATTTAACTATTCGATAATAATTCCGCGGTTACCAGGGCATGGTACTAACGCCGATGATTTTCAATCTACTGACCGAAAAGATTGGCTGCGTAAAATTTATGAATTGATATTAAATAAACAAAATGATTATGAAAATATCCATTTAATTGGTCTCTCGATGGGAGCATTAATCTCTATGTTAGCTTCTCTTCAATTTAAAATAAAAAGTTTACTTTTGATTTCTCCAGCTTTATATGCCAAAAATAAAAATATAGTTTTCACTCATTTATTAAAGTATATTAAACCTATATTTTCAAATGATTATGAAATTAATAAAGATATTAATGATCCTAATCTAATTGAACTACTTGAAGACTATGACTGTCAAGAATATTCTAAACAATTATCCGAACTTCATAAATTAATGTTAAAAGCAAGAAAAAACCTATCCAAAATAACTACAAAGATAAAAATAATACATTCTAAAGAGGATGAAGTCGTTCCTCTTAAAGCAGCCCAACAGATTTATAAAAATATTAGTTCTCTAGATAAAAGTTTACAAGTTTTTAAAAAATCCCCCCATGTTATCAATTATGGACCAGAAAAGGATAAGCTCTTAAATGAAGCAACTCATTTTTTAAAAGAACTCTGAGTTTTCTAAACTAAGTAACTTTTCTTTTAACCAGACTCCCCCGGTGTAATTCCCTAATGTTTTATCGGATTTTATAACTCGATGGCAGGGAATTATAATGGGGATTTTATTTTTCTTCATAGCACTGCCAACTGCTCTATAAGCTCCGGAATGCCCAGCTTTTTTAGCTAATCTTTTATAAGATATTACTTTGCCATAGTTTACTTCTAACAAGGCATTGTATACATCTTTTTGAAACTTTGTACCCTGAATTTCTAATGGTATAGAAAACTTTTTTCTTGTTTGATTAAAATATTCTTCTAATTGTAATATTGTTTTTTTCATAACTGCTGTTTTTACAATATTTTTTGGTTTCTTTTGTTTTTTATTAATGTATTTAATTGATATTAATTTATCATGTTTAACCGTTATTTTCAATAAACCAAGCGGTGTTTTTAAATATTGGATTTCCTTACTCATTATAGTTACCCCTTAACTTTTTTAACTTGTCGGGTAATTTGTTTTGTTTTAAAAAATATCCTATTAAATAATATGCTTCTTTTCTATTCAAAATTCTATTATCTTCAACCATTTTTTCAAAATCATTTGGTATTAAATTAACGTCAATTAGATATTCTAAATACCTATCCTCATTAATTTTTAAAACCTGATGACTGCTGGCTGCTAAAAGTAATTTATAGGCATTTGTTTTATCTAATTTATTTAAAGTTGTTAAAGTTTCCAAACTGCCTGGGACCCATTCATAAAAGATAGGTGAATTCCTTCTATGCATTCCTTTTATTAAAAGTTGACCAAATTCATATTCAGTTATAGTAGTATTTAAACCAAAATCATTTTTATATCCACCAATTATTAAACCTAAGTTAAACAGTTCTTTTAAGTAGGGATAGGTTTTATCTTTTTTAAGAAGTGGTTTGTTATCTTTATATTTTTCTAGATCAATCTCCATATATTCTTGTATCTCATGTATTAACTTTTGATTTTGATTTAACTCCTTTAGACTTATTCCATTTTTATCGGCCAAGGCTGCTGCTTTCCCGGCCGCTGCTCCACTATTCATTCTAGTTGGTATTACCCGACCACTGGCATGAGCTAATGAACTCATCCCCGTACTACGGGATACTACCATTAGATTGTGAATATTTACTGATAATAAAGAATCAAAAGGAATACCATATACCTTTGGGTTAAAGAGGACAAACCCCTGATAATCCATCTCAGAAGCCTGATAGTCCAAGGGATAAGATGCCAGGGTTATTGTATTAGCAAATATTTTATTAGCAAGTAAATCTTCCACTTTAATCATTCTCTTAGCCACTAAATGGCGAGATTCCCTTATATATAATTCTTGGGCAGGTTTTTTTAGCTTTGCCCTTTCAAATCCATTTAATCTTTCTTTTAAAAATTCCAAAACATATTTAGATTCATCTACAGCTAATTGATAGGCAGCTTCTCTTTCTTTTTTACTTAGCGGATTGTGATTAAAGATCAAAAGTGCGTTTATAGAACCATGATGGTACCCATTACTATTTTCATTAAATATAATATTTAAACCTCTTAATTTAAGATTATTATGATAAGGTTCATATATTTTGCCAATTTCCTTAAATCCATAGGCATGACTATTCTTTAAATAGGAAGGTCCATATTTATTAGCAGCAATATCTTTTTTTAAGTTTTCTATATTTATACCATCAATATTAAGAATTAAAGTCATTGCCATAAATCTGTCTTTTAAATTTAGATCTGAACCAAAAGTAAATATTTCGGCGCCAGCTTTAAAAGCCAGTTGTCCATTTTGTTCAGCATCTATAAAATAGTCAGCTTTTATTTGAAAATAGTTGCCTATTTTATCTTTTATTAAAATTCTTTTTATCTGATTATCTTCTACACATACTCTTTCTAGATTTGCACTTTTGATAACTATTACTCCCGATTCATTTATCATCTGGTTAAAAACATCAGTAGCTTTCTGATAGGTAAAACTCTGATTTTCCCCAATTCGTTTATACCATTCTGCGAAGAGTCCTTTATTCAAAATTTTACCATTATTATCAAAATTTAAATCCAGGTAGTTTAAACCACCATAAGTCATTAAACCACCTGGATTATCTCTTTTCAAGATTAAGAGAGTGGACAAACCATTACGGGCTGCACTTATAGCAGCAGTTACTCCGGCTGGTTGTCCACTATATACTACTAGATCATATTCCAAAGTAACATTACTTTGAGCTGATATTACAGGAGTAAATAATAGTAGTAGTATTATTATTGATAATAAAATACATTTCTTAAAACTTAGCATTGCCGGGTGTCCTTGGAAATGGAATTACATCTCTAATATTTTTAATACCAGAAATATACATTAAAATTCTTTCAAATCCTAAGCCAAAACCAGAATGAGGTACAGTTCCATATTTTCTAAGATCTAAAAACCATTCATATTTATCTATATTCATATCTTCTTCTTCCATTCTTTCTTTTAGGACCTCATACCTTTCTTCTCTTTGACTACCACCAATAATTTCTCCAACTTCAGGTACAAGACAGTCGACTGCTGCCACAGTTTTACCATCTTCATTTACACGCATATAAAAAGCTTTAATACCTTTTGGATAATCGGTTACTAATACAGGTTTTTGATAATGCTGTTCAGTTAAATACCTTTCATGCTCCGTTTGTAAGTCCATCCCCCACTCAACTGGGAATTCAAATTCCTGATCTGCCTCCTTTAAAATATCAATTGCTTCGGTATAAGTTATACGAGCAAATGTAGAATCTATAATATTTTTCAGGGTTTCTTTTCTACCCTCTTCAATATTTTCAGCAAAGAATTCCATCTCTTCTTCTGCTTCGTTTAATGCATATTCAAAAAGATATTTAATAAAGTCTTCAATTACATCCATCATTTCCTCTAGATTACAAAATGCCATTTCAGGCTCCATCATCCAAAATTCAGAAGCATGACGAGAAGTATTAGAATTTTCAGCCCTAAAGGTAGGACCAAAAGTATAGACATCTCCTAAAGAAGTAGCCATTACTTCAGCCTCTAATTGACCACTTACTGTTAGACCGGTCTGCTCTCCAAAAAAGTCTTCAACAAAGTTAACATTATTTTTATCATCTTTTGGTATATTATCTAAATCTAAAGTAGTAACTTTAAACATCTCTCCAGCTCCCTCTGCATCACTGGCTGTAATTATGGGAGCATGAATATATTGGAAACCTCTATCTTGATAGTACTTATGGATTCCATAAGCAATCTTATTTCTAAATCTATTTACGGTACTAAATGTTTTAGTCCTTGGTCTTAAATGTGCAATTTCTCTTAAAAATTCAAAGGTATGTTCTTTTTTCTGTAAAACATAGTTCTCAGGTGCATTTCCAATAATATCTATTTCTTCTGCTTTCATCTCTATACTTTGTTCGCGATTTGGAACATCTTCTAAATAACCTTTGATTCTAACACTACAGCCTCTATTTATATCTTCTAATTCAAAATTTGATGGTTCTAAAATTACAATTTGCAAATTTTTGACACTTGACCCATCATTTACTTCTAAAAATGCAATATTTTTAGAAACTCGTTTTGTCTTCACCCAACCTAATACAATTACATCTTCATAGGAATCAATATTACCCTGTAAAATATTACTAATCTTATCCTTTTTAAAATAATCCATTATTTTTACAAAAACCTCCTGTTTAATAAATTAAATATTTTTATACAATTCCTTATATATATTCTTGAATTTTAAACAAATCCCTTTTAATATAAGCAAAAAAATATGGGATAAGTATTATCACTTATCCCTGTTTTATCAATATTTTAATACCAAAGTTCATCTTCACTTGTTGAAACAGCAAAAACTCCTTCATTTAGTAATTTATCAACTTCTTCTCTGGACCTAATAAGTCCTCCCGCAATAAAAGGTATATCCAATTCAATAGTTAATTCCTTTAAAAAATGAGGAGCCATAAGTCCTGGTAGTATTTCCACTGCATCTGGCCTGACTTTTTTAAGGCTTTTAATACCATTTTTTATTGTGCCTGAATCTAAAACAAAGATCCGTTGAACTGTATACAAACCTTCTTTTTTGGCATATTTAATTAAATTTTTATGGGTTGTGATTATTCCATCACATAAATTATTATCAGCCAGATAGTTAACCGCTTCTCGATCGGAATTCATACCTTTCATCAAGTCTAAATGTAAAAAAAGTTTTTTATTATGTTTTTTAACACTTTCAGCATAGTCATTTAATTTATTTAGTTTTGCATTGAGTAAAAAGACACCAAGAACTTTACTGTATAAGGCTTTTTCCAATCTTGTGTCATCACTTAAACCTGCTATCACTTTAAAGTCTTCGAAATATTCTTCGAGACTTTCTTTCAATAGTCAAACCTCCAATTCTTTATCTATATTTCGGGTTGCCACTATATCTACACCGGTATCAAGTATATTCTCAATAAGCACGTCACCAATTTTTATAGGAGCTTTTACTTTTGTTTTTGCAATAACATCCATTGCTTTAATTAATAATGACTTGGGAATAGGTTTGGCTGTTTTAACGGGTACTAATGGGAATTCTCCCTTTTTTACTCTTATAGTTGAAGGGAGTATTCTTGTTGGATTTTTATATTCATTAATAGCATATTCGCGTCCGGTTGGACATTCATAACCTTCTACATTTACTATTTCATCATCTTCTACTTCTACTGTAACACGACATCCTTTCGGACAACCCGTACATATTATATCATTTTTAGCCATTATTTTCACCCACCTTTTTTACTATGGAAACTTTTATCTCTTCCATCTCATCTTTAACTAAAGCGGCCGGCAGATTTGCGGTTACCATTTCACCGGGCATCACAATCTTTTTAGGATAACTTATAATCTCTTTATCATTATTTGAAAATTTAACTTCAACATCTTCCATCGGTTCGGTTACTCTCATAAAAACTTTTACAAACCTTTTATCACCAAAAGTATATTCTATAGTTTGGGGCACAGTATATGTTACATTTTTATCAGGAGTAATTTTAATTTTTTGTTCTCTTTTTTCTAGTTTATTATTTATATAATCAGCCGCTGCTTTCCCTGCAATTTCGGCTTCTTCAGAAACCCAATCTACTAAATCATGTACATGTAATACATTGCCAGCTGCATATACTCCTTCAATATTTGTTTCTCTATTTTCATTAACAAAAGTACCACCAGTTACAGGATGTAAATTCAGTCCCATTGATTTGGAAAGTTCATTTTCAGGTATTAAGCCTACTGATAAGAGTAAGGTATCACACTCTATCCATTCCTCGGTTCCCTCGACTGAATTAAAATCTTCATCTACCTGAGCAACTTTAACTCTTTTTAATCTATCATCACCTTCTATTCGGGTAATGGTATGTTGTAATTTTAAAGGAATATCAAAGTCATCTAAACACTGTACTTTATTTCTAACCAGTCCAGAAGAAAAAGGCATAATCTCTAAAACTGCTTTTACATCTGCCCCTTCTAATCTCATTCTTCTGGCCATAATAAGTCCAATATCTCCAGAACCTAAGATTACAACCTTTTCACCCGGCATATAGCCCTCAATATTTGTATATCTTTGGGCAGTTCCAGCTGATAGAATACCAGAAGGGCGATCACCTGGAATTCTAATATTCTCTCTTGTACGTTCTCTGCAGCCCATGGCAAGCACAATGGTTTTACCTTTTAACTTTAAAACACCTTTTTGTTTATTTAAGGCTGTAATTTCCTTTTTATCATTAACATCTAAAACCATTGTTTCAGTTAATACTTCTATCTTTGAATCATCTAATTGGTCAATAAATTCATAAGCATATTCAGGTCCGGTCAACTCTTCTCCAAAATACTCTAATCCAAAGCCATTATGAATACATTGAGGTAATATTCCCCCGATATATTCATCACGTTCTAAGATAATTATATTCTCCATACCATTTTTTTCTGCTTCTAAAGCAGCTGCCATTCCTGCAGGACCAGCTCCAATAACTATCATATTATATTCTTGCATTTACTGATCACCCACTTTACTGTCTTCTTCAATTTCAGCGAGTATGAGTTCCTTTGATCTAGCTTTTAATATTTTTGAGCCTTTACCTTTTTTTGTTACTTCTAACGGATCTATCTTTAAATGATTTGATAAGATTTCTAATATACGAGGCCCGCAAAAGCCAGCCTGACAGCGTCCCGAACTAGCCCGAGTCCGTCTTTTTATAGCGTCAATTGTTCTTGCAGGCACCGGTCTATTAATAGCATCAATAATTTCGCCTCTACTTACATGTTCACACCGACAAACTATCTCCCCATACTTCTCATCTTGTTCAACAATTTCCTGCCACTTTTCTACCTCATCGTTTTCTTCATAATGATGATAATGAGGGTATTCAGGATTTTCTCCCACAAAATCTTTCTTTTGACCTATTTCAAAATTATTCTTTTTAACATATTGTTTAGTCATTTCAACTACTTTATCAGCAATTGCCGGAGCTGAACTTAAGCCCGGTGATTGAATACCTACTATGTTTATTAAAGCCTTTTTATTATTAGAAAAGTCGATATGGAAGTCTTCATTAGGTAAAGCTGCCCTTAAACCAGAAAAAGAAGTTATTACCCCACTTTCTGGAAGAGAAGGTACTAGTTTCTTGGCTCCTTTAAATACTTCCTCTAATCCTTCAGAAGTAGTAGAAAAATCATCTTTATCATTTATTACATTAGCATTTGGTCCAATAAGTAAGTTACCATGTACTGTTGGTAAAACCAATATTCCTTTAGATGTTTCAGTCGGCATTGGAAATAAGGTATGGTTTACTAAACCTCCATGTACTTTATCAAATAAATGGTATTCTCCTTTTCTCGGGTGAATTTCAAATTCATCACCGGCCATTTTAGCTATCTTATCAGAATACAAACCAGCCGCATTAATTATTAGATCTGCTTTAAATTCCCCTCTATTTGTAAAAACACCTTGTACTTTATCATTTTCAATTATTAGATCTTTAACTTTTGTGTTGAGTAATACTTCAGCCCCATTTCGGACTGCATTATCTGCATAACCAATTGTTAATTCATAAGGGGAAATTATACCAGCTGTAGGAGCATATAATGCATATTGAGCATCTTCATTTATATTCGGTTCTTTTTCTAATATTTCCGGTCTGTTCAAAATTTCAAGACCTTCAATACCATTTTGTTCTCCATTAGCTTTTTTCTCTTTTAATTTTTTTAAATCTTTCTCATCAAAACCTACTACTAATGAACCATTACGTTCAAAAGGTACCTTTAAATCTTCACATAATTTATCAAAACTAGGGTTTGATTTAACATTCATAAGACCTTTTAAAGTATCAAAATCAGCATTATAGCCAGCATGGATAATGCCAGAGTTAGCTTTACTGGTTCCATCTGCTACATCAGCTTCTTTTTCAATTAATAATATTTCAACTTCATATTTTGATAATTCTCTTGCAATAGCAGTTCCTATAACACCTGCACCAATTACAATTATTTTCATTTTACCATCTCCCATTTACGAGTTAGCTTCTTTTAATAATTCTAAGGCTCTCAGAGGATAGTCTGTAATTATGCCATCTACATTACAATTAATCATTTTCTTTAAATCATAAACATTATTTACTGTAAAGGTATTAACTTTTATTCCTTTTTTTTGACAACTATCAACTAATTCTTTATCTATTAGTTTATAATATAGGTGTAGATAATCAACTCCTAATTTTTGGGCATATTGCCATGGTTTATATAGTTTCGCATATAACAAGGCAGCTGTTTTAACTTTATTATTTAAATCTTTTATGATCTTTAAGGAATCATGATTAAAAGAAGAAATTAAGACTTGATTATATAAATCCATATCTTCAATACTCTCTAAAATTCTTTTTTCTATTCCTTCGTTTATTCCATAACCTTTTTTAATTTCAATATTAATTATATCTAAATCTTTAACTACTTCTAATGTTTCTTTTAAAGTAAGTATAGTTTGATCTTTAAAACGTTGATCAAAATAACTACCAAAATCAAAACTCTTTAATTCCTTTAATGTATATTCCATAACATATCCATTATGATTACTTGTTCTATCTATTTTTTCATCATGAATAACTACTACTTCTTTATCAGCCGTTAAATGTACATCTAATTCAACTCCATCCGCGTTGTCCTTAACCGCTTGTTTAAAAGAATAACCGGTGTTTTCAGGAGCTGTATTAGATGAACCTCTATGGGCAATTATTTTTGTTTTCACTATTCTCACCTCTATAACATTTCAGTAATTTTAACTACAGAATCTAATATGTAATCAGGATTTATTTGAGAATTTTCTAAATCAGTTTGTTTTGTTTCCCCGGTTAAAACCAATATACTATTTATACCACTTTGCTTTGCCATCTTGATATCAGTATATAGTCGATCACCGACCATACTTATATATTTCTTATCTATATTATACTTATTTGATATATAATTTACCATTAATTTAGATGGTTTACCTACTACAATTGGTTTTTGACCGGTTGATGTTTTCAAAAGATTTATTATAGAGCCACAGTCCGGCATCGACTTACCTTCCGGCAGTGGACAGACTTTATCCGGATTTGTAGCATAATATTTAACACCTTTATTGATTAGATAGTGAGCATCCCATAATTTTTGATAGGTTAAAGTGGTATCAAATCCTACAACTAAAGAGTTAATGTCTGCCTCTCTATTTTTAATTACTTTAAAACCATAATCTTGAAAAACCCTTTCTAAAGAAGGTGTACCTACTACATATACATTATTTTCATCTTTTCCTTTGATCTTTTTTAAATAAGCAGCCGTAACCTCACCTGCATTAACTATTTTATCTTTAGTAACTTCTATACCTAATTTATTTAATTTTTTTTGGTAGTCTTTAGAATTTTTTGATGAATTATTAGTTAAAAAGATATAATCTTTACCTTTTTCATCCAATTTTTTTATAAAATCAAGTACACCATCAATTAGATTATCTCCTAGATAAATTGTTCCATCCATATCAAATATAAATAATTTAGTATTTTTGATTTTACCCATTATATGAAAGCTCCTTTATTAAATATTATTTTTCTGGCTCTATTAAGCCCTGTACAAAACTTCTCTGTAAGTAAAGAATTACTCCTAAAGGTGGTAACATTGTAAATATAACTACAGGCATAATTTGATTCCATTTGGGTAAAGCAGTACCACCTTTTGGAATCACTGCTTCTATTCCTAATTGTACAACATTCATAGAAGGGTTTGTAGTTATAATCAAGGGCCATAAGTATTGATTCCAAGCCCAAATAAATAATATAACAAATAGGGCAGCGATATTAGTTTTTGCAATTGGTATTAATACCTTAAACAAGAAGGTTAAAGGGCCGCCACCGTCTACAATTGTTGCTTCAGCTAGTTCGCGAGGTACTGACATGAAGATCTGCCTCAATAAAAAGGTGCCGGTAGCAGAAGCAATCATCGGGAATATCAAGCCTTGATAAGTATTAATCCACCCAAACGAATTAACAACTTCATAAGTTGACATTATCCGAACAGGTACAGGCATCATTAATGTTAGTAAGGTAATGAAAAATATAAAATTTTTAAAGCGAAAATCAAAATATACAATTGCAAAAGAAGTTAATACTGAAAGAATTATCTTCCCAACTGTAGTAAATAAAGCAAATATTATACTGTTTAATAAAAGCCGGCCTAAGTGAACACTGTTCCAGGCATGTGAATAGTTATCCATAATATTAGTACCCGGAATTATTTTGGGCGGCATTGAAAATACCTCTTTGAAACTTATAGAACTAATCACAAAGGTATAATAAACAGGAAAAATCACAATTAATACTAGCAGAATTAATAATATGTGGTTAATAATTCTATGTTTTTTACGCATAATGGACCTTCCCTTCTAAAAATCTAAATTGGATAGATATAATACCTATAACAATCGCTAGTAATATTACAGATTGAGCTGCAGAAAGACCCGGAACTAGGTTAATAAAACCATCCTTATAAGTTTTATAGACCATAATTTCAGTCATACCCGAAGGCCCACCCTTTGTTACAGTATGTATCAATCCAAATGTTCTAAAAAATGAATAAACTAAATTCATAGTTAATAAGAAAAATGTCGTAGGTGTTAAAAGTGGAAAAGTAATTTTAAAAAACTTTTGAAAACCGCTTGCTCCATCTAAGGCAGCTGCTTCTCTTAAAGAAACAGGTACAGATTGTAAACCGGCAATATAAAAAGCTATATTATAGCCTAACATTCTCCAAGTAGCAGCAATTATAATTAATATTAAAGCATGTTGGCCATTTAATATCCAGTCTAATTTAAATGGTAAAATACTATTCATTATTCCGTAACTAGGATGCATTATAAACATCCAAATTGCACCGGCAACAGCAGGTGATAATGCATATGGCCAGATGAAAAGCGTACGATAAACTGTTAACCCCTTCATAGCATTATTTACTAATACACTTATAAATAATGATAAAGCCAAACCAATAATAGTAACTCCAGCCGCAAAAATAAGACTCACTAGCAGAGTTTTTAAATAATCAGGTGAGGAAAAAAGATCACCAAAATTTTGTAGTCCCACAAAAGTTTTATTCCCACCAAATATAGAAGATCTAAATACACTCATTTCTAATGATTTATAGGTAGGATACAAAATAAAAATAGTAACAATAAAAAATTGCGGTAAAACTAAGAAATAAGCTAACTTATTATTTTTGAATTTATATTGCCCCATAAACTTCCCTCCATTATATTACCCAGCCCCCATTAAATGAGGACTGGGATTAATATATGTTCTAGATATAAATATTACTGAACATTAGCCTCAATATATCTTTTTAATCTTTTATTACTCTTTTGTACTGCATCATCTAATGCTTTTTCAACAGTTTTATTACCTGAGAAAATACTTTCTATTTCAGATAATACAATTTCTCTAATTGCAACAAAATCTCCTAGTCTTAATCCATCAAATTCACCGGTGTCAGTTTCAATATTTAACTGGTTAAAAGCTGTGGCATGATTTGGATTTTGTTCAAACCAACCTTGTTCATCTAATTCATTAACTGCAGATTGGGTAACTGGTAGATAACCAGTTTGTTTATGCCATCTTACTTGTTGGTCTACAGAAGCAATAAAATCTAAAAATTCTGTTACAGCTTTATACTCTTCTTGACTGTGACCTTTATATACCCAAAGAGTAGCTCCACCAATTAGTGAATTACCTTGAGGTAAACCTTCTTTATGAGGAATAAATCCAGAACCTATTTCAAAGTCAGCCCCTTCTTTAAAGCCACCTAAGTAGGCAGTAGAAGTAATTATCATACCAGTCTTACCTGTTAAGAAGGCAGGATTAGGTGTTCCTTCTCTACCTTCATAAGTGAAAATGTTTTCAGACTGCCATTCTTTTAATTGTTTAAATAGTTCAACACCAAAATCACTATTAATCTTTAATTCGGTAGCATGACCATCATATCCATTATTGTTATTTGTAATTGGTTTTCCATGCCAGGTAAACATATTTTCAGCTAATACCCAAGAAGGCCATCCAACTGTAAGAGCATTGTTTACAGCTCCGCTTTCCACAAGTTTTTTGCCATATTCTTCAACTTCTTTAAAGGTTTTTGGAGGTTTATTTGGGTCTAAACCTGCTTCTTCAAAGGCATCTTTATTATAGAATAAAAATGGCGTTGATGAGTTAAATGGTAGGGAATACAGATTTCCATCTACTGAATAATATGCTTTTAATGGTCCAATAAAGTTATCCCAATTAATTTCAACATCGTTTTCTTCAAATAACTGATAGACTGGTTTAATTGCATTACTATCTAATAAAGTTTGGGTACCTACTTCATAAACCTGAACAATATGAGGTGCATTACCAGTTCTATAAGCTGCTATTGAAGAAGTGAGAACTTCTGAATAACTACCTTTATGCACAGGATTTACTTTAATATTAGGATGTGATTCATTAAAATCTTCTACAAGACTTAAAGTAACCTCTTGAATATTTCCGGATAATGCATACCAGAAGTCAATTTCAGTTTCCTGTGACTGGCCAATAGTTGCAAATGAAAATACAAAAACTAAAAGTAAAGATAAAACTAAATATTTCTTCATTTTATGTCCCCCTTTTTATTTTTAAACATTCTAAATTATACCCTTCAGCTTTAATTTTTAAAGATCACCCCCATATTTTAGTATACTGTCATCATAAACACATTTTGCATGAAAAATAATGAAATGTATGAAATAATGGCAGATGTAATCGGTGTTATTATCCATCCTAAACCAATATTTCTAAGTACAGCCAAATTAATATTTCTTCCACCTTTAGCTAAACCAATCCCAATTACAGCCCCCACAACGGCCTGAGAACTAGATACAGGAACTAAAGGAAAAGATGGTAACCCCATACTTGTTAACCACATCTTTAAACTTTCAGACGCAAACAAGAATAGGACTGTTGAACTAGAAAGTACAACTATTAAAGCAGCAATCGGCGAAATTTTATATATGTTTTTGCCTACAGTCATCATTACTCTTTTAGAATATGTAAATACTCCTACGGAAATCGCTATACCTCCTAATAAAAATAGCTGTTGAGTACTAGTTAAAGTAAATAAACCACCAATACTTAACGGGGGCAAGTTTATTGAAGTAGTAAAAACTCCCATCACATTTGCTATATTATTAGCTCCTAAACTGTAAGCACCAAAGGCACCTACAATTATTAACCCAATTCTAGTATAATGATCTAATTTAAGTAAATGAATTTTAAATTTAAATATTGTTTTATTTAATATAAAGAAAAACAAGGCTGCAAAAAAAGCAGAAAGAACTGGACACAAAACCCAAGTACTAACAATCTTTGACAAAACACTTAAATCGGTACTCATATTTGCAAATAAGTTCCAACCTATTATGGCTCCAACTATTGACTGCGAAGTTGAAACCGGTAAACCCCAATTTGTCATCCAAAAAACAGTTAAAGCGGCTGCTAGTGCTACAATAAAAGCACCTGGTAATCTATTAACTCTACCCAAAGCTCCTAAGGTGTGAGAAGCTCCCATTCCACTTATGACAGCACCGATTATTACGAACACACTTATAATTATTGCTGCCGTTTTAAATTTAACCATTTTAGTTCCTACAGCAGTACCAAATAGATTAGCTGCATCATTTGCCCCTAAAGACCAACCTAAAAATAATCCACTCGACATAAAAAGTAGGGCATTTATCATATTATCAACTCCATGTTATCTAAATTCTCCTTTTTATTGCTGCTACTGATGCTCTTTCACTAATCGTTTCAGCCCTATCTGATATTTCTGTTATCTGTTCAACAAAATAACGTATGTGTACTTTTTTACTAAAATCATCTAAACTAATATTTTTAAATACTTTCCTTTTTATTCTTTCCTCTATTTTGTCGGCTTCATGTTCGTAAAAATGCACTTTATTTACATACTCATTGACCATTGAAATATTATTGAAATAAGCCCTTATACATCTTATTAATACGTCGACAGATTTTTTTACCATTTCTATCAACTCAGAAAAATCATTTTCTAAACTATCAGGTATATAGGGACCTTCTATTGAAAATTGTAATAAAAGTTTTTTAATATGATCAACAATATTATCAATGTTTTCTAATAGTGATAATACATCTCCTCTTGCTTCTGGTATCAACATATATTTATATAATTTATATTTAATATCTTTTTGAAAATCATCAGCCGAATTTTCCAACTTATTAATTTCATCTAAAGAATCTTGAAAGGCTTCAATATTTCCTTTTACATAATTTTTACTGTCACGTTCAAAAACCAGATTAGAATTACTAACAACTTCTAAATACTTATTAATATTATTTTCTAGTTCTTGAGCATGGTTTTTAAATAAGCTTTTCAAATTAATCTACCCCTTTTTGGAAAATAAAAAACCCTATTTAATGCATGCCAAAATTGCCCATAGATATTCTCTATAGTTATACATTAAATAGGTTCTCTTTTCTCTAACCTCAAATATTTATTTTTTAGAAATTATAAATTACTAACCACTTTATTTAACCTTCTATATAATAATTTCTATTTAGATTAAAAAATTCCTTCTTAATTGATAAGAATTTACTATTTAAATTTTTAAAACTTTTCTTGCAGTTTCAACTGCAGTGTAAATATTTTCTTCAGGGGTATCTTTGCTGATATTGCAAAGATACAAGGAAAATTTATCTATTTTCTTACCCTCTTTAGCATATTCAACAACTCTTTTTTCAATATCATGTTCATTACCACTACTTAATATCTTAGCTCCAATACCAAAAGTAAGATCCATATCTTTACTTTTTACAAATTCAGTAATATACTCTAGATCAATCTTTTCTAAATCAGGATCCTGAACTCTTAATAGACCGTTATTAGGGGAAGCCTTATGTTTTAATTCTAAGAATCTGTCCAAATCATTTACAAAACTTTCCCCCCACCAGTTTACCACTCCTACATTTTGTCCACAAGCTTTTTTCAAACGTAAAATATATGGTAATACAAATTCTTCTAATAAATCTAAAGTTAAATTTGGTGGAGAGGCTAAAGCATCAGCACCCAGGGCAATCTCCCAATCTGTAATAATTTCTTTTTGATATTCAATCCAGGGAATTAATAAATATTCTGTTATCATCTCCATAAGTTTATGAATTTTTTTAGGTGAGGTATACATCTCTGTCACTAGCTTTTCATATCCATAAAGAGCCACTGCTAAACTAAATGGAGCACAAAACTGTAATGGAGGTGTTTTTTTAAATTTATCTTTAAATCTCTGTAAAGCATTAATCACAAAGGGCATTCTACCAGATTCACCAATATTTACTTTTTTTAATTTTTCATAATCATCTTCACTTTTAATTAAAAAATCTTTTTGATTTGTTTGTGGTGAACTATCTTTAAAGTATATTAATTCTTGACCTGCCGCTTGTGCTTCAATATTGTATACATCATAACCTAACCCTGGTTCACTAAAATTATATTTCTTATATATTTCTATAATACCATCTACTAATAATTCACTGTTTGTATAAAGTTCTCTACCCTCACTCTGTTTTATTTTTAAAACATGTTCATGCATTTGTGCTGTAATTTTATTAATCTTTGACACCACCCCTAAACAAAATTAAGACCTTTTAAACACATAGTACTACTATCTGTGTTTAAAAGGTCTCTATTCTCTACCCTCAAATATTAAATTGTTCAAAAATTTATACTACTTATATTCTATACTAATTTGAAAAATCCTTCTTTTAAATAAATATTTAATCTCTAGACCAATATAAGGCAGTATCAATAGCCTTTAACCAACCCTTATATCGTTTACTTCTTTCATCTTCAACCATTTCTGGTTCAAATACTTTTTCTACTTTTCTTTTTTTCATTAGATCATCGAGGTCATTCCAAAAGTTAGTAGCTAAGCCAGCAAGATATGCTGCTCCTGTTACAGTAGTTTCTGTATTTACAGGACGCTCTACTTTAGTGTTTGTCATATCAGCTAAAAACTGCATTAATAAATTATTAGCTGAAGCACCCCCATCAACCTTTACTTCCTTTAATTTCAAGCCCGAATCTTCTAACATCGCTTGTATTAAATCTTTACTTTGATAAACCAGTGCTTCTAAAGTAGCTCTCACAATATGGTTTTTACTACTTCCACGAGTAAGACCTACAATCGTACCTCTAACTTCTGGATTCCAATAGGGCGCTCCTAAACCTGTAAAGGCTGGTACAAAATATACTCCATCAGAACTTTCTACTTTGCCCGCAAAATATTCGGAATCAGGCGCTTCATTTAATAAAAACAACTCATCTCTAAGCCATTGTATAGCAGAACCTGCATTAAATATACTACCTTCTAAGGCATAAGTTATTTCCCCGTCACACCCCCAGGCAATAGTTGTTAGTAAACCATTTTCAGAATAAACAGGTTCATTACCAGTGTTCATTAATAGAAAAGCACCTGTTCCAAATGTTATTTTTGTCATACCTTCTTCATAACAGCCTTGTGCAAAAGTAGCTGCCTGTTGATCTCCTGCAATTCCTGCAATTGGAATATGCTGTCCGAAAAATACATTTTTATCTGTATACCCATATATTTCACTGGATGATTTTACATCTGGTAAAATATAGGAGGGAACTTCCATAATATCTAAAAGTTCTTGATCCCATTTTAATTCATGGATATTATATAACAAAGTTCGAGAGGCATTAGAATAATCAGTAACATGGACCTTACCATCGGTTAATTTCCAGATTAGATAGGTATCAATTGTACCAAATATTATTTTATTCTCCTCTGCCATCTTACGGGCACCTTCAACATTATCTAATATCCACTTAATTTTTGTACCTGAAAAATATGGGTCCAAAAGTAAACCAGTTTTATCTCTAAAAAGATCTTCATACCCTTCTTCTTTTAAATCCTTACAAATATCAGATGTTCTTCTACACTGCCAGACAATCGCATTATATAATGGTTCACCTGTATTTTTGTCCCAAACTACTGTTGTTTCTCTTTGATTAGTTATTCCAATTGAATCAATCTCAAAAGGTTTTATCTTAGCTTTTTTAATAACATTATTAATTACTCCAAGCGTAGAGTTCCAAATTTCTTCTGGGTCATGTTCAACCCAACCTGGTTTTGGATAGTATTGAGTAAATTCCTTTTGAGCTTTTTTTATAATATCACCATTTTTATCATATAATAGGGCCCTGGTAGAAGTAGTGCCCTGATCAATAGCAAGAATATACTTAGACAAGGTAAGTTCCCTCCTATTTTCTTTTTTTTATCTGAAATGTCTCAAGAAAACTCCATCCTAATCTTGTTTTTGATTAG